>JAQIDC010000063.1 GCA_027858235.1 Patescibacteria group bacterium
CTTTTTGGTATTGTAGACGTCCGAGGTCTTTTGAGGACCTCGGACGTCTTTGTAATCTTTGGTGAAGTTCTATATTTTTAGATTTGAAAATAAAAATAGGGTATAGTTAGTATAATAAACCAATAGCACTTTACTTTCGTTTTTTGTTCGTGTATAATGGAATTATAATATTAAATTTATATATGAATAAAAATAATGAAAAAAACAAAGGTGAAATTATTATTTATCAAACTTCCAAGAATGAAGTTGATTTGAAAGTGCGTTTGGAGAATAACACTATTTGGCTTGATGTCTATCAAATTGCCAAGGTTTTTGATATTGATAGAACTGGTGTCGTTAGACATATACAGAATATTTATAAAACAGGGGAACTAATCAAAAAATCAACCTGTGCAAAAATTGCACAGGTTGCCAAGGATGGTAAGGTGAGAAATATGGATGTTTATAACTTGGATATAATTATTTCTGTTGGGTATAGGGTGAATTCTAAAAAAGCAACTAATTTTAGAATTTGGGCCACTTCCATCCTTAAGGATTATTTAGTTAAGGGATATTCAATAAATAAACAAAGGTTAGTGGAAAATCAAAAAAGATTTAGAGAACTTCAAGAAACCATTGGTTTTCTGGAAAGAAAATCAAAATCAAAAATATTAGAAGGGCAAGAAGGAGAAATATTGGGTATTTTGGCTGATTATTCAAAAACACTTACTTTACTCGAAGAATATGATAAGAGTAAATTAAAAACCATAAAGGGGAGAGACGGTAAATTTAAGCTTGATTTGAAAAAATCCCTAAATATAGTTGAGGAGTTGAAAAAGGAGTTGATAAAGAAGAGAGAAGCGGGAGAAATATTTGGTAATTTGAAAGATAAAAGTTTTAATGGGGTTATTGGGAATATCTATCAAACATTTGGCGGGAAGGATTTGTATTCTGATTTAAATTCCAAGGCTGCTCATTTGCTTTATTTAATAATAAAGGATCATCCATTTAGTGATGGAAATAAAAGGATTGCATCGTTTTTGTTTATTTATTTCCTAGATAAAAATGATTATCTATATAGAAAAAATGGTGAGAAAAAAATAAATGATAATGCTCTTGTGGCAATAGCTCTTTTGGTGGCTGAAAGTGATCCAAAAGAAAAAGAGATGATTGTGAAGCTAATAATTAATTTGATTAATTAAAATATTATTTTTACTATTTAACCTGTTTAGTCTTTAAAACCTTTTTACATTTAGTTTATTCTAGGCGCTGCAAACAAAATTACTACACTTCGATAGCAAGCAAAAGATAGGACCCATGGCTCCAGTTGCATCTTCGGGCAGCTGCTTGATTCTTCTAGTGTGGAATGGAGAAGTGATATTAACCTAATTTTTAAAATGAAAAACCCAAGTAATTCTACTTGGGCTTTGTTTTTTTGAAAAATTTATTTATTTCATTATTTTTTCTATTTCAGCGATTGTTCTTTGAGGATTTTCGATATTGGTTATGGACTGTGAGGTTTTGTTGTGATAGCTACAGGCGATATAGTTTGATTTTGGAAGAGCACATAGACTACCATCACTCCTTTTAATACCGCTGACATAAACATAAATAATTTGTTTTGTGAAAGGTGACCCAGTCACAAAGAGGATGTTTGTGTCGGGATTTTTTTCTTCAATCCAAACTTGAGCCATTTCATTTTTTAATGTTTCATAACTTTGAACAACATCTTTGTCTGCGTTATAGCAGTTAAGAAATACAGCCGTTGTGGCAGTTGGAGTAAATATAGCTTGAAGATTTTCTGCGAATGAAGCTTGAACAAAAAGGAAAGTTAATAGAATAAAGGTGGGCACAAATAGGATAGATTTCATTTTTTATTCTCCTTTTCACTTTGAAGAGCAAGCAGTGGTGTAAATACTGCGTCAATTGAACTAACGATGTCTTCGTAATAGCTTGCTATGAAATAATAGATTAATTCAGTTTCTTTGGCGTTCTTTTGGTTGTCAAAGCAGGTACTTATTCTTGCGATACCATCTAGTGGTTTATACAATCCATTCCGTATGGTTCCTCCTGTTTCAACAAAAACATAAGGCTTTACATCTCCACGTTCATCAAAATAGTCATCTACGTCAAGATTGGATTTTCCCCATCTATGCTCAGCCAGTTTGGTTATATTTTCAAAATTGAACTTTGCGTAAGAATCTTCTAGCATCGGGTCACTTACATCGTAGAAAAAAAATATTACCAAGTAGTCATTAATTTTTAAGGTTTTAGTTATTGTTTCGTTGATAATACTTCCATGCGAGTTCATGGGAGTTTCTGGCAGATAACAGATGTTCTTAGCAAATAAGGGCGTGGCGCAGAGAATAAGCAAGGGTAGAAATAGTAGAAATAAATATTTTTTCATAATTTCCTCCTTAATGAGTTTTTAATGAACTATTTACTTGATATTGACATAAATAATGAGATAGGTCAATTTATACACAATTGTAAGGTGAGGACAAATCTTCAATTATTTTTTTAATCAGTTGCTAATAATATTCATTAAAGGTATTATTAATAAATACTAATAATAAGCAAAAGTATGAAAGAAATATTAGAAAAGGTAAAAGATGTGGCCCGAGAGGCTGGAGCTGAGATAATGAAGTTTTATGGTGAGGATAATGAGATTAGCAAGAAAAAGGATAAAACTTTGGTGACTGAAGTTGATTTATTGAGTGAAAAAATAATTCTTGAAGGTCTAAAAGAATTTAATTATGGTTTTTTGTCTGAAGAAAAGCTTGGTTCAGCAGGGAGGGCTGAGAGTGAAAGGGTTTGGGTCATTGATCCAATAGACGGGACGATGGATTTTATAAAAGAGACTGGAGAATTCTCAGTGATGATTGGTTTGGTTGAAAATGGGAAACCAATTCTGGGTGTGGTATATCAGCCAACTAAAGACAAGCTTTATTCTGCTGTTATTGGTGGTGGCTCTTTCTTGGAGGAAAAGGGTGAGATAAAAAAATTAGAAGTATCAAAAATTGATGATTATTCTCAAGCATGTGTTTTTGGGGGCAGAAAATATATAAAAGGATTAGAGGCTAAGCTGTGTAATGATTTAGGAATAAGTGATTTCCTAAATCATGGTTCGGCTGGACTTAAAGTTGGATTAATAGCTGAGCAGAAAGCTGATTTATATATTAGCTCAATAGACAAAACAGGCGAGTGGGATATTTGTGCTGGAGATATAATTTTGCGAGAGGCAGGCGGAAAAACAACCGACATGAATGGAAATGACTTTATTTATAATAAAAAGCAATACTTAAATTTAGATGGCTTTGTGGCGAGCAATGGAATATTGCATGAGAAAGTAATAGAAGAGATTAAAAAAATAAGAGGATAATTTTGGAAAAATAATTAGTATTAGAAGGTTTTAAAGTATAGAATTAACTCTATACTTATTTTTTTTGATATTTACAAAAATATTTAGAAAAAACTGGAAATCATGCTGGAGGTTAAACGCATTCTTCTCTTCTAAACACAACTGTATAGGACGGCCTTCCTTTGACAAAGCGCTTTTTTTGAGCTAATATTTAATTAGCCAAGAAAAGTGCTTTTTTTATTTTAATGTAATCTTGGCAAAAAAATTTATGAAAATTTTAATATTAGGGGCTAGTGGAAATTTAGGGACACAGCTTGTGGACGTTTTTAGTGCTGATGAGGAAAATGATGTTACTGCTTGGGATAGAGAACAAATTGACGTTAGGGACGAAGAACTCGTTGCAAAAAAAGTCTCTGATTTAAAACCAGATGTTATCATTAATGCTGTAGCATATACGGCTGCTGATAAATGTGAAGTTGATGAAGATGAATATGATTTGGCTAAAGAGCTCAACATAGATGTTCCTCGCTATATTGCGAAGGCGGCCCTTGAAAATGATGCCGTGTTTGTTCACTTTTCAAGTGATTATTCTTTTGATGGAAGTGGCGCTGGAGTTTATGAAGAGGACTATGAGACTAGGTCAGTGAATAGATACGGAAAGACTAAATTGCTTGGTGAGAAGGCGATTATTAAGATGAGTAGTCAGGGACTTAAATGGTATTTAATTCGAACTTCTAAATTATTCGGACCTAAGGGCGATAATGAAAATGCTAAAGAAAGTTTTTTTGATTTAATGACTGCTTGGAGTGAAAAGAAAGATGAGCTAAATTTGGTTGACGAGGAGCTCAGTTGTTTTACCTATACTCCTGATTTAGCAAAAGAAGTTAAAAAAATAATAGAAGATGAAATCGGTTTTGGAATTTATCATATCGTAAACGAAGGAGCAGTGACTTGGTACGGGGGTCTTGTTGAATTATTTAAAATGAAGGGAGTAACAACTAAAATAAATCCTATAAAGTCTGAAGATTTGAAAAGACCAGCCAAGAGGCCTGTTTCTTCAGTATTGAAAAATACGAAATTAGAACCTTTGAGAGATTGGAAAGAAGCGCTTTCGGAGTACCTCGGAATTTCGAAGGATTAATAAGTAAAAATTCTAAGCACTAAATTCTAAATCCTAAACAAATTAAAAAAACAAAACAAAAGAAAAATAGAACCTATAGTGATGAATATTCAAAAACATTAAATATTGAAATATATGAGTAGTAATACAAAAATGAAAGGAGTAATTCTTGCCGGGGGAGGCGGAACTAGATTATTTCCTAATACCAAAGTAACCAATAAACATTTGTTGCCAGTTTATAATCAGCCGATGATTTATTATCCAATTCAGACTTTATTAAAAGCTGGAATAAATGATATTTTAATTTTACCAGGAAAAGATCATGCCGGTGAATTTGCAAAACTACTAGGCTCTGGAAAAGAGTTTAATGCTAATTTCACTTTTAAAGTTCAAGACCATGCCGGTGGGCTAGCTTACGCTGCTGGATTGGCTCGAGATTTTGTTGGAGATGATAATTTTGTATTAATTTTTGGAGACAACATTTTGGAAGATAACATAATAGAAGATGTTCAAAGTTTTGAGTCAGGGGCTAAAATATTTTTAAAACAGGTTCATGACCCAGAAAGATTTGGTGTTGCTGAATTAGATGGTGATAAGGTTATAGCAGTAGAAGAAAAGCCTGTTAATCCAAAGTCGAATTGGGCAGCTATTGGTGTCTATATTTTTGATTCGAAAGCTTTTCCCTACATTGATACTCTGAAGCCTTCCGAGAGAGGAGAATTGGAAATAACTGATCTTAATAACATTTATGTTCAGAAACAAAACATGAAGGCCGGCTTTGTTAAAGGTTATTGGCATGATACTGGAACTCATGAAAGCTTGGTTGATGCAGCCTATGATATAAAAAATATAGATAGGCCAGTTATGCCTCTCAAGACTGGGGAGAAAAATTCTCCTAAAATTGTTTTAGGGGGAATCCTCTATGACAGTAAAGACGGTAAGTATAAAACATCAAAATATTTAGAAACTTTTCTTGATAGTGTTTTGTCTCAAGACTACCAGAATATCAGCTTAGTATTTGTTGATAATAGTAGCGAAGAGGAAAATGAAAATAAAAGAATTATTCAAGAGAAATATCCAGAAGCGGAAATAATATTTGCTGGTTCAAACCTGGGATTTGCTAAAGGAAATAATCTTGCAATTAGAAGGGCTCTTAAGGATAAGGCTGATTATTTTTTAGCTCTAAATATAGATATGATACTTGAACCTAACTTTGTTTCAGAGATGGTAAATGTTATGATCAAAAACCCTCAAGCTGCTTCGGCCACAGGGAAAATAAGACGTTGGGATTTTCTTAACAGAGATAGCGAGACTAAGGGAAAAACCAATTATATTGATTCAGCTGGCATAGAAGCTACCAAGGAACATCGCTTTATTGATAGGGGGCAAGGAGAGATAGATCATGGGCAATATGATAGAGAAGAGGAGATATTCGGTCCTTCGGGGGCAGCTGGAATTTATAAAATGGAATCTCTTGAAGACGTTGCTTTTGTTAATGAAGAAAATAAAAAGGAGTATTTTGATGAGCTAATGTTTATGTATAAAGAAGATGTTGACTTGGCTTATCGCTTGCAGTTAGCTGGATATAAATCTATATACACCCCCTTGGCTGTGGTTCATCATGATCGTTCATTGAGTAGAGTAGGAAAAGGTATTATTGGTATTGTTCGAGGACGCTTAGGAAGAAAAAAACAATACAGAGAATGGTCTTGGTTAAACCATCATATTATATTACAAAAAGTTGCTGGATTGAATTATTCTAAAGACACCAAAATGAAAACTAGATGGTTTGGTTTTAAAAGTCTTGTTTATACTTTAATTGCTGAACCATATCTTTTGAAACAGTGGTGGAAACTTTGGATGATGAGAGATGAAATAAACAAAAGAAAAGAGCAACTTAAGAAAAGAGTAGATGTTAAAAAACATTTAGAGAAATTGATGTAGGATTAGACAATTTAGTGCTCAAATAAAAAAATTTACTACATTGACAAACGGTCTGAAGAATGCTATTTTTTAAGATCGTTTTTGTTCGTTGAAAACTTAACCTTGAAACAGTATAGAGAGACTTTTTTGAAGGTCGAAGGTGTCTATGCGGAGATGAATATACGGCCTTTGCTATTCTAAATACTAATCTTTCAAAACAAATTTTCTAAGGAGGAAAAAATGGGATGGAAATTATGGTTGGATAATCTTGATAAAAACACTAGAATCAAAGTGATAAAAAAGAAACTAAGTAATATATATCCATGGAAAATTTTTAAGTGTTCACTTAGGAGACTTGATAATCTCTTTTTCAAAGTAAATGGATACTCAATAAAAATTACCACCCCTGAAACTAAAAATGAATGGAATCAAGTATTGATGCAAACCGAAGATCCTATTCATGGCTGGTTAATATTGGTGGTAGCAGAAGAAGACCAAGCATATTTTCTTTTGAGTGCTCGTGCTGAAGCAGGATGGGGGTCGCTCGGTTTGGGACCAACTTTCCAAGCATCCAAGAGTAATTTGTTTAAGAACCCCAACCTACCAAGAAAAGAATTGATTAATGATAATCTCAATTTGATTTTGCAGGATGGCGGAGTATACTTTAACAAAAGAAACTATGCGGGTGTTCAGATTTTTGGTAGTAGATCAGAATTTGAGGAAAAATTTGGTGTTTTTAAAAATGAAAGATGGTTTACTGAAGATGAATTTTTCCAAGCCATGAAAGATGGAAAAGTATCAGATCATCTTCTGCAGGCAAAAGCGTGTTATAGAAGATAATATTTTTTGAAGCGATAGTTATTTTACTATCATCTTATTTTATAAGGAGATGTTTTATGAAGAAAAAATACGTTGTCACGGATGTTGACGGAGTTCTTTTGGATAGGATGCCAGTCTATGGAGAGATTTTTTCTGAGCTTCTTCGTACTTGCTACGGGATTGATAAAAAATTTTCAAAAAAACTTTTTTTCTCCACAGCCGGAACTCCAATTGATAAACAATTTGCGTTGGCGATTAGTGAATCCTGTTTTGTAAAGATAACTAGCGTTATCTCAAAACTAGAAAAAGACTTTTTTATAGAAAGTGCAAAAAGAGAGGTGTCTTTTTTTCCAAGAGCAAAGGAAGTTATAGCTAAGTTGAATATGGTGGGTTGTACTCTTTTCGCAAGCAGTGGGTCACAAACCAGAGAATTGGAAAAGATCTTTCTAGAGAATATGCTTCCATATCGCATGATTTTGGGTTCTAATGAGATAAAGAGGGGGCCGGAGCATATTAAAATATTTGCTGAAAATGTTTATCTGTCTATTGAAGAGTTTGCAGTCAACGCTGTTTACATCGGTGACGGACCAAGGGACATGGAAATCGCCCGAGAATGCAATATGTTGGCGATTGGAATTTTAACTTGCCCTGGGGTAAGTGAAGAGAATCTTCGCAATGCTGGAGCCGACTATGTCATCAATGATATTTCGGAATTACCTACATACGTTCTTTGAAAGATGAGGAGGTTTTTATTGTAAAACCTCCTCTTTTTAATTGACAAGAAGAGCTAATATTTATAAACTAGAGTTAGGTTAATTTTTTGAAATATGGATTTATCGATTGTAATTGTTTCATGGAAGATTCGTGATTTACTGCAAAAAAATTTAGAGGCAATATTCAAAAGCGCTGGGGGTATATCTTTTGAGGTTTTTGTTGTAGATAATAAATCTAGCGATGGAACTTTTGAAATGGTGGGTTCTGAATTTCCTCAAGTGAACTTGATTTTAAATAATTATAATGCAGGATTTGCAAAGGCAAATAATCAGGCGATAGAGATGGCGCAAGGAAAATATGTCTTACTTTTGAATCCAGACATGCAAGTTTTCCCAGATACTTTTCAAAAGATGTTTGAGTTTATGGAGAGGAGGACTGACGTTGGCGTCGCTTCTTGTCGTTTGATAGACGCACAAGGCAAAAATATACCGCATGTTAGAAAATTTCCAACTCTTCTGGACCAGCTAGCAATAGTTCTCAAAATACCCCATGTTTATCCAGAGGTTCTCGATAAATACTTAATGAAAGATTTTGATTATAACAAGGAGTCAGAGGTTGATTCAGTCCGAGGTTCTTTTTTTATGATAAGAAAAGAGGTGATTGACGCTATTGGAAAACTTGATGAGCGGTATTTTATTTGGTTTGAAGAAGTGGATTATTGCAAACGAGTAATAAATGCAGGGATGAAAGTGGTTTATAATCCAGGCGCAAAATGTGTTGATTATGTTGGTAAAAGTTTTTCACAAGTGAAGCGAGGTAGGACACAGGAGTATTTTAGAAATTCTATGTTGGAATATTTCTCTAAATGGGGGAATTGGTTTGAATTTGTAGTATTGTATCTAGCTTGGCCGATAGGAAAACTTTTGGCATTTGTTGCAGATACCCTAAAGATTGAGAAGGGAAATAAAATGTAGATATAAATTTTTTGTCATTCTGAACTTGATTCAGAATCTAGAAAAAAAAGCATGAACAATAAAAGTTATTTCGTTTATATATTAGCAAGTGTTAAAAATGGAACATTATACATTGGAATGACAAATGGATTGGAAAAAAGAACATTACAGCATAAGGAAGGTGTGTCAGATAGTTTTACAAAAAAGTACAAGGTAGACAAATTGGTGCATTATGAAATTTTTGAAAAACCAATTAATGCAATCGGGAGAGAGAAGCAGCTTAAAGCTTGGAGGAGAGAATGGAAAATAGCTTTAATAGAAAAGGAGAACCCAGGGTGGGTTGATTTAAGTAAAGATTTTGATTAGTGGATTTTCTGGATCCTGAATCACCCCGTTTACGCCACTTTGTGACTACGGGAGACATCGCTCACACGCGAGCCAGTTCAGGATGACAGGTGTAAATAAGATTTCTAGACCTCGAATTCCCGTTTTCTTCGGGGTAGGCAAGTTTGGGATGACTTAGTTTTTTATGAAAAAAGTTGGAATAATTTTAGTAAATTTTAAGGATTATGCTCAAAAATATTTGAGTGAGTTTCGTGATGGTTTGTTGGCACAGAATTACCCTAGTGAACTAGTTAATTATTATATGGTTGATAATGCTTCTTCTGAACCATCTCGTAAATATTTAAGTGAAAATTTTCCTGAGTCTATTATTATTCCCAGGAAGGACGGTAATTATGCAAGCGCAAATAATGTTGGTGCTAGGAAGGCAATTGAGGACGGATGTGAATATATAGTTATTGCCAATATTGATACAAGTTTTGATAAATCTTGGTTATCAGAGTTAGTCAAAGCTTTGGATGAGAATGAAAAAGCGGGCATTGCTCAATCAAAAATTCTTCTTTATCCAAAAAATAACGAAGAGATAATTGAGCCTAAAATAAATTCACTTGGAAATATTATGCATTTTCTTGGGTTTGGGTTTACTAGTGCTTATAAGGAAAAAGACAGAGAATTAAATGGTTATCCTGAAATTAAAGGATATGCCAGTGGGTGTTCTTTTATTATTAGAAAAGAAGTTTTTGAAAAAATTGGTGGATATGATGGTGATTATTATATGTATCATGATGATGTTGAGGTAAGCTGGAAAACAAAACTTCTAGGATATAAAATAATTCTAGCTCCTAAATCAATCATTTTCCATAAGTATGAGTTTTCAAGAAGTGTTAGGATGCTTTATTATATGGAGAGAAACAGATATCTTGTGATGTTCCAGTTTTACTCTGGTTTAACCTTGCTTTTAATAATGCCAGCTATTGTTATAATGGAACTTGGAATGTGGTTTTTTTCTATTGTAAATTCTTGGATAGGAGTAAAAGTAAAGGCTAGCTTGTATTTTTTTAGTCCGTTAACTTGGAAAAAAATATTCAAGAAAAGAAAATTTCTAGCAGGGATTAAAAAGGAGAAAGAAAAAAATATTATTAAATATTTTGAAGGAAGAGTTTTGTTTCAGGAAATATCAAATCCAGTTTTGAAATATATAGCGAACCCTCTGCTTAATTTGTATTGGAAGATTATTAAAATTTTTATTATTTGGTAGGATATGTTTGATGTAAATATTGTTATTGTGAATTACAAGATGAGGGATGACATTGAAAAATGTTTGTCTTCGCTTTTTTCAGAAACTGCAAACACATCATTGAAAATAATGGTTCATGTTATTGATAATTCAGAAAATGAAGATGGCATAAAAGAGTTTGTTGAAGAAAATTTTCCTCAAGTCAAATATATAGACATGCATGGAAATGTTGGGTTTGGTAAATCTCAAAATGCAGGATTTAAAAATGCCCAGGCCAAATATTATCTAGCTCTAAATCCTGATGTTGAATTTATTGATGGACAGAATACTATTGAAAGATTTTTTAATTATATGGAAGAAAATGAGAGTGTCGGTGTAGCTGGTCCGAAAACTCTAAATTTAGATGGCAGTGTTCAACTAACTTGTAATCGTTTTTTTGATTTTTTTGATCAAATTGCCAGGAGGCTTGGCTTAGGTAATAAAATACCTTATTTCAAGAAAAAAGTTGATAGATATTTAATGGCGGATTTTAATCATGACAAAACAGTTAAGGTAGATTGGATAATAGGATCCTTTATGTTTTTGCGTGGAAGTCTGGCACTAGAATTGGGATTTTTTGATGATAGATTCTTTATGTATTTTGAAGATTGTGATTTGTGCAGAAGAACGTGGCATAAAAATTTTGATGTTATGTACCTTCATGATATCAAAGTTAAGCATGGTCACAGAAGAGATTCGGCTGAGAAGTTTCCACTATTGTCAATTCTTACAAACAGAGTTACGAGAATTCATATTAAAAGTTGGCTTCAGTATTTTTTAAAGTGGGGATTTAAGAAGGAAAGATATGGGAGATAAGTTAAAAGATGAAAGTATAAAGTTAAAAGCATTGGATAGTTTATTGAATTTTCTCTTATTTTATGAGAGAATATTAAGTAGAATAAAAAACACACCCCGCTTCCCAGTCAAGCTGAGGACAGGCTCTGGCGGGCACCCCTCTCGAGAGGGGATTATAAAATAAAATTATGAAAAAAGTTAAAAAAGCGATTTTACCAGTAGCTGGTTTTGGAACTAGATTTTTACCTGCAACAAAATCTACGCCAAAAGAGATGCTTCCTGTTGTTGATAAGCCAGTTATCCAGTACCTCGTTGAGCAATCTGCGGCTGCCGGAATAAAAGATATAACTTTTGTAACCGGTCGAGGTAAAAGAGCGATTGAAGATCATTTTGATAAGTCATTTGAACTCGATCATAATTTAGTGGAAAAAGGAAAAAATGATTTGGTGAAAAAGGTCCAAAGTATTTCCAAACTAGCTCGTTTTTCTTATGTTAGACAACCAGCACCACTTGGTGATGGGCATGCTATCGATTGTGCTTCTCATTTGATGGGTAAAGGCGAACCTGTTTTGATTTTTTTTGGTGACACTCTGTATGATGCTGAGCCAAACATTGCTACACAGGTAATAGAGGCATATGATAAACATCAAATGCCAATAATTGGTTTAGCCGAAGTACCAATGGAAGAGGTTTCTAGTTTTGGAGTTATTGATGGAGATGATCTCGGAGATGGTTCGTATAAAATAAAAGGGATGGTCGAAAAGCCGACAAAGGAAGAAGCACCTTCAAACCTTGTTGCTGTTGGAATATATGTTATAACAGCAGAAATATTTAAAATATTATCAGAAATGGAAAAAGGTCAGTCGGGGGAAATACGCCTAGCAGATGCTTTTGATATTTATTTGAAAAATGGTGGAGAACTCTATGGAAAAAAACTAAAAGGAGAATGGCTCGATACTGGCAATAAATTAAGTTTCATTAAGGCAACTTTAAAACTTGGGATAAAACATGAAGAGATCGGGGGTGACCTAAAAAAAATTATTAAAGACATGGCAAAAGATTTATAAAAGTTAAGTAAAAAGAAAGTATCTATTATAAAACACCGTATAAAACGGTGTTTTATAATACAAAATATTTTAATGTGGATATAACTTTTAATTAATTTTTTCTTAATTATAATTGTATACGATTTCTTTATAGGTTAGCTTAGTAATTTATAAAGTCTGTATGTCAAACGGAGATATTAAATATATTTGGCGCTGTGTTAAATGTTCGTGCCATTTTGCCAATATATTATATGCTGAGGGGTTCTTGAAGCAAGAAAAAAAATGCCCCAAATGTAAATCTCTAAATTTACTCACTATGAGTAATTCTGAAATTTCTGTAATTTGTAAATATTCCAATTCCAATATTCCAGATCATGAGAGCTGTGATCATTAAATTCCAGACTATAGGCATATTCGTTTATTCAATAAACATCAACGCCTCTGATAAATAATTACATAAATTGTAGTTATTTGTTGGAGGCGTTTTTTTATAATTAGGTTTGAGTGCAAATTGAGCATTTAAATCTATAAAGGTCGAGCTCTATAATTAACAAAATCCTTTAACCTTCGGGGGAGGATTAAGAAAGGTAGTAAATAATAAATAATAACTGTTTTAAGACAGTTCAAATATATGATTAAAAAAATATTTTATGTATTAATTGTAGGCGTTTTTGTCCTTGGTATGACTGTGGTCCCTGCTTTAGCTGATAATTTTGATGTTGTTGTAAATAGTGGAGAAACCATGAGTGGGACAATGGTAAATTCTAGTTCTAATTCCGGAGCTAATTTAGCTGAAGGTAGCTATGGCGGTAACGGCGGTGATGGTGGCGATATTCGAAGCAGAGGGGATGTAAATCAATCTTCAACTGGAAGAGGCGGTATTGGTGGTTCTTCAAGTCTTGGAGGTGAAGTGACAACTGGGGCAGCATCAGCCGGGACAGATGCTTATAACGAGATAGGATCAAGTGATACGCTGATCAATAGATGCGCTTGTGAAAATGATTGTGAAGGAGAGCTTTGCGAAGAAGAATCAAGTCACGGAATTGTATTCAACAGAACAAGAACAATGCAATTAGCCTATGTCGGAGCAGATGCTAATACTGGAGCTAATGAAGCTGATGGAAGTATCGGTGGAGACGGTGGAGAAGGTGGCAGAATTTCTGCAGATCATGAAGCCAGAGTAGATGAAAGCTCAACAGGGGAAGGTGCCGATGGAGGTGTAGCTGGAGCTGGAGGACTTGTAACAAGTGGTGAGTCAACTACAAACACCACTTCTGTAAATGTTCTTAATAGGAATATTACTAGAATGTTAAGGTAGTTATTTATGAGGTAGGGGTTTTCCCTGCCTCTTCGTTCTTTCTTTAGGATTAATATAATTTAATTTAATTAACTAAATTAATAGTATGAAAAAAATATTAGTGTTAAGTTTTGCATTTATTTTTGCACTAACTCCACTATTTTCTATTAACCTTGCTTTTGCTGCGGGTCCGGAATTATTAATTAATGGAGGCTTTGAAGAGCCAGTTGTTACTTCCGCTGAAAATTGGGATATTTATCCAGATGGCACTGGCGGTCTTGGGTGGTCAGTTGTCTGGAATGGTCCTTTTGGTACTTCACCAGCTAACTTAGAAATTCATAGGAATGCTGATGCTACAGCTCCAGAAGGAATGCAATATGCCGAACTTGATAGTGATTATGATGGTCCCACAGGGAGCATAAACAATGAAGAGGCAAATATCTCCATTTCTCAAAGCATCGAAACTTGTGAAGGTGGAGAATATATTCTGAGTTATAGTTGGATTCCTCGTGCTGCAAATGGACCGCATTCTATGGAAGTTGAATGGGGTGGTGATGTTGTTGGAACACACACAGGCATCCTTAATGATTTTCCTGTTTGGCAAAATGAGTCTGTAGTTTTAGTGGGCAATGGTGGTTTGATGACTATTGCATTTTCTGAAATTGCAAGCGCCGATTCCTTTGGAACTTATTTGGATGATGTTTCCTTAATGTTAGTGGAAGGAACTTGTGGTTGCGATTCTGAATGCAACTCAGGTAGTGATGTTGTTATCAATGACAATGAGGCCTTTGTTATGAATAGAGTATCTTCAAGTGCAAATACCGGTGGAAACACAGCAGGTGGATCTTATGGTGGTGATGGCGGAGATGCTGGAGATATTAGAACCAGAGGAGATGTTAACCAAAGTTCAACTGGAAATGGTGGTGTAGGTGGTGACGGTAATACTGGAGGGACAGTATATACTGGCAATGCTTATGCAAGCACAAGTCTTTATAGCGAAGTTAACTCAAACACAAGCTCTATTGATAGATGTTCTTGTGGCGGGGATGATTGTTGTGATGAAGGGCATGTAGTAGTTTACAACAGAAACAGAGCTATTGTAATGAACGACGCATCATCCTGGGCAAATACTGGAGACAACATGGCAGAAGGAAGTTATGCAGGCAGAGGTGGAGACGGAGGAACCATAAATCCAGAAGATCGTTTTATGCCTAGACCTGCTGGTGTTGATATTGAGGAAAAAGGAGCTGAAAATGGTGATGATGATGATGGTAGAGTAGATGAAAGCATGACAGGAGAAGGTGGAGCTGGTGGAAATGCTGGAGCTGGTGGACTTGTAGAAACAGGTGAGTCAAGATCTAGTACTACATACGTGAATGTAGTTAACAGAAATCTTACTAGAATTCTCAGATAAGGATAAAGAGAAGGAAAGAAATAAAATCTTTCCTTCCTTTAGGCAAAGATTTAAAATAATTAAATTTTTACTTAAAGTATATGTATATAAAAAAAATAAAAAAAATTTCTCTAATTTCTCTAATAGGATTATTCGTTTATATTCCTTTGGTTAGTGCTAGTTTCGAAGATTTTTATGAGGAATTAGATGAATATTTTAATGAAAATTATCAGGAGACGGTAATAATAAACAACAGCGTTAAGGCAAGCTCTAATACTGGAGGAAATGTTGCTGAGAGCGGAGAAGTTATTAACGGGAAAAGTGAATCTAGTGTAAGGGTTAGGACAATAATTAATGGTGAGATAGTGGAGAATTTTGAAAATATAGAAAAAAGTGACGAGGGAAACCAAAAAGTAATTTATGATTCAAATATTAAAGTGATAGACAACAAGGTTAAGATTGAAGCTAAAAAGGAAATTAATGGTGAAGTTGAAAAGATAAATAAAGAGATTATTTTAAATGAAGATGAAACAAAAATAATAAATAAAGATTTATCTGAGCTAAAGGAAGTCGTGGAGGGGGAGGCTCAAAAAGAAGATGATTATTTTATCTCAGAAGATGAGTTTTTAGTGGGAATTACTTCGGAAGGAGATGAGTTGGTTTTAGGAGAAGAGAAAAAGACTTTAGTAATATTTAAATATTTAAATATTATCCTAGATATATTGAAGAACAATATAGATAGAATAAGTAAATTATTTTAATAATTAGTTTAATTATATGAAACTTCCAAAAACAGCAAATACAAAAAAAATAATGATTCTTTTTGTGACTTTAGTTTTCATTTTACAGCCAGCCTTTGCTTTGGCACAAGTTCTCGACTCAGTTGAAGAACCCGTAGTGACCACCGAAGTAAGTTCAGAAGATGGTAGTGGCCAGGCCGCTTCGACAGGCTCAGGACAGGGGGATATTGTGATTGAAACTGGAGATGTTGAAGTTGAGGTTAATCTTGATAACGAAGTAAATCAAAACACACTTGGAAGTGATGAAGAGTTCCCTGAAGAACCTGTTGTTATAGAAACACCACCCGAAGATACAAGCACAGAGCCAGAAGAGGTGACCGATACTACAGCGAGCGATCCAGAAGAAATTATTCCTAGTTCAGATGAGGATGAAGCAAGTTCACCAGATGAATTATTGGATATAGATAGCGAGGCAGAAGAGACTTCTAGCGTTGATGATAAACTGACAAATGACAATGAATTCGAAGGAACAAATATTGTTGACGCTGAGGGTGTAAGTGGCGAGAACGTCAGCGGAGAAACAGAGGGAGAGGTTGTTGTTGATACTGGAGATATAAAAATTACTGCGGGGCTTGAAAATGATATAAACAATAACGATCTAGATATAATGTGTGTTGATTGTGAGGACGGTGACGCTAGCTCATCTATTTTTGATATTGAGAATCAGAATGATGGCAATCTTGACAATGAACTTGGAATAAATGCTACTTCCGGTGATAATCTTATTGATGAGAGTGGCGATGCCTGTATAGGGACAGGTAATATTGGGATTGTTAGTATGATTATCAACTTTGTGAATACAAACTTTGTAGGAAGTGGACAAGAATTTTTTATAAATATATTTAATAAAATGACTGGCTCTATTGATCTTTCTGGATACGACGGGGATACAGTCCCAGAAAATAGTTTTGACCCCTGTGATGGTCCTGAATGTCAAATGAATATAGATAATAATAGTACATCCACAATAAATAATCTTATCGATATCGATGTCACAACTGGTTCAAATGTTGTTGCTACAACGACCGGCGGAGGTATTATAGAAACAGGGGATATTGATATTGTTAATGATATTATCAATATTGCCAATTTAAATGTTAGTGGGAATGATTACTTTTTTGCAGTTGTAAATATTTTTGGAGAAATGGACGGAGATGTAATTTTGCCAGCTGCGAAGCCGAGTGGAGAAGAGGGAGAATTTGCTACTAGCGCGGCTGAAAAAATTATTGAATCAGAGCTAAGCTCTGAATTTGTTATTAGTAATCATAATGATGCCGGTCTGTCCAATGACCTAAATATTAACGCCAACACAGGAGACAACGAAATGGATGGAGATGGTGATTCGTTTATAATGACCGGTGACATTGAATCACAAATAAAGACACTTAATTTGATTAACTATAATATCTCAGGAGACTCTTGGAAATTTGCCCGTATTAATGTTTTTGGGTCTTGGGAAGGAATAATCAATGGCTTACCAGAAGAATATTCATATTACGAGGATGCAGACGGTATAACTGTTTACAATAAATTTCTTGATGACCCAGCCCTAAATGAAGCTTATGCGCAACTGGCAATTGATAATTATAATATTGCCTCAACCACAAATGAAATAAATATTGAAGTGAGCACCGGCGATAATTCAATATTACATCACGCCGAACCGAGCTTGATTAAAACAGGATATATTAAAATAAAAAATTCTTTGCTTAATTTCCTAAATTCAAATTTTAGTGGAAATAATTGGGAGTTTAGTATGATTAATGTTTTTGGAGACTGGAAAGGAAATCTTGATTTTGGACAACCAGAGCTTTGGATAAATGTTTCAGCTAGTGAAAAAGAAACTGCCGAGGAAGGTGACTATGTGACATATACTTTCATATACGGAAATAATGGTGATAGCACCGCGACAAATGTTATTGTCCTTGATGATTACAATGAAGGAGCGCTTCAAGTTGCTGAAGCTGCCGGAGGAGAAGAGGGAGATGGTTTTGTTTCGTGGACTCTTGGAGATATCCCTCCAAATAGCCAGGGTAGTTTCTCCTATACAACTCACGTAAGAGATATCCCAGCCGGAAAACATATGGTAGAAAATGAATCAGTCATCTCTTCCAGGGAATCAGATAGAGATACATCCAACAACTCAAGTTTCGCTTCTTTCTTTGTTGATGGTGGGGCAAGCTCTTCGGGGATTAGTGCTGTTAGTTCATCTAAGTCTAGTTTGCCGAGTCTGAGTATAGTTAAAACAAATAGCGCCAGCGATATAGTATACCCTGGAGATATAATTGATTTCGAATTGCTTATTCAAAATAATGGAAGCAGAGATGCTCTGGAGGTCTATGTTCTTGATGTGATGAGTAATTTGGATACAGGTGTTGAGATACATAGAGATTTTTGGGATCTTGGGACGGTGTTTGCCGGAGAGGAAATTTTGATTGAATATTCCCTCGAGGTAAAAGCCGATATTGAAAGTGGAACATATATCAATGAAGCGACTATTGAAGGGTTCGATACAAATAGAGGATTATATATTTCAGCGATCGGTTCATCTAGAAATAAAATTGTTAATGATATAGTTCCAGAGGAGATAGTTGGACCAAGTGTTATTATGAGCAGAGTTTCGAGATCGAGCTATGTGAATCCAGGAGATTTGGTAGATTTCGAAATAATCCTTGCCAACAATGGAAGGGGAGAGGCACTAGGGATAGAGGTAGTTGAAATATTACCAGATCATCTGACTTACAGCGACACAGGAGATAATGTTGGTTCTTGGAATTTTGATGTGATTGGACCAGGAGAAATAAAGAACATAGAATATAGTATTGCTGTTTCTGACAAGGCTAAAGAAGGATTTTATGAAAGCCAGTTGAGTTTAGTAGGAGATAATATCGGTAATGGTTTTTTAACTAATTCAATTGAGGTGAGAGAAATAAAGGTTATGGGGATTTCACGAGAAATAATGCCACCCACAGAAAATGAGAGCGAGGACGATAAAAAAGGAGTAGTGTTTGCGAGAACTAGTGAACCAGTGGATCCATTTATAGGTCTGGGCGGAGGAGAAAGAATAATTCCTGAAGAACCAGTAGTGGCGGGAATAGAACTTAATCAAGTATTTCAAGAGGATTCATCTGTAGTTAGTTCTACATCATTCTTGTACAAAGTATATTTATTCATTGTTTTTCTAACAGTACTTTTAGTGTTGATTATGTTTCTTTTCTTCGTTGAGGGAAGAGACGATGAGGAAAAACTTGTTTAAGGACTATAGTTATAATTAATATAAGTAAGGTCACTGTGACCTTGCTTTTTGGTTAGAAATCACTGTGCTTGCAATTATTAATGTTATGTGTTATAATTAAATATAAATTTGATAATATTGTGGTATAATAAAGATGATGGACAAAAATAAAAAAACAAATAAAAGCTGGTTAAAATTCCTATTTTTAGGAGGTTTTTTGCTGTTTTTGTTTAAAAAAGAAGAAAAAAAGGGCAATATTAGCTTAAAGGACTTGGAGCATAATTTTCTTGATTTTGCTAAAAAAGAAGGAAAAGAAGTGAATGAACTCATTCATCACAAAGAGGATATTGAGGAATATATTGAGGATTCTGAGTCTATCTTTCGTGATTATTTTATCCCTCATAATGGGAACAATCATCATCCAAAAATTTTAAGAAAAAAACCTCTATTTATAGTGTTGTTTTTAGCACTTATGCTTAAGATTTCTCTAATTTCTTATCTTTTCTTTATTTACCCGAATGACGGACGGATGAGTGAAGATATTCAGTTGGGAGTTTTCAACATGTTGAACGAAGAGAGAGTTGCTAATGGTTTAGAACCGCTTGAATTAAACCAGTCATTGCTAGCTTCGGCTATGGACAAGGTGGATGATATGATTACTAACGATTATTTTGCTCACGAAAGTCTAGATGGAAGAATGCCATGGGATTTTGTCTCCAGAAGAGATTATCCATATTTATATATTGGAGAGAATCTTGGGATGAGCTTTTCTTCTTCTGAATCAGTTCATAATGCTTTAATGAATTCTCCGAGCCATAAAAAAAATATTCTAAATGAAAAATATACAGACATTGGAGTTGTTGTAAAAAGAGGTGTGATTGATGGAAAAGAAACTAATATTTTGGTTCAACTTTTTGGAACAGAAAAAGAAGTTGAGTTAATTCCAAATCCAGTTGTTGCTCTCGCTATAATAGAGAAAACTGAAGTGGCTCAAGAAATAGAAAAAATAGAAGTCTTAGCTGAAGAAGTGAAGGCAGAGCCAGAACCAGAACCAGTTGAGGAAATAGTGGAAAAAATAGAACCCGAGGTAAAGGAAGCGGTCAATGATAAACCAGAAGAAAAAACTATTATTATTTCAAAAGAGGAGATTGATGCCTTAAAACTAAAGATTGAATTAGAGAATAACAAAAATAATAATATAATATCCAGCACAAGTCCTTTAATGCTTGGAGATAATGCTAAACAATATATAGAGAAAAAAACGCCAGAACCAAATTTAGAGCTTGATTTAAGTGATATAAAATTTGTAGCAAATACAAATAGCGATGACAAATATACCGTTGCAGCTAGAATGTCGGATTATCTAAATGTATTACTTATTGGGGTTCTTGCTTTAATGAGCTTTGCCATGTTCCTAAATATATTTGTGAGATTCCGAGTCCAACACAAACCAGTTTTGGTCCAGACATTTCTACTTTTGGTTTTGCTTTTTGGAATATATTCAACCAAACTTCATTTCCTAGAAAAATTACCAGGATATATCACTATATTTTAAATTATCATGGATATAAAAGAAATTAAGAAAAAGATAAACCAAGTTATTAAAGAAACAGGTTTCAAGGAAGAAAATGAAATCTACAGAGGGACTTACTATGAAGAAAATAATTTGAGGAATTTGATTTATTCAGGAATCTACAAAGGAAAACCAGCAATATTAAAATATTATGCTGACCCTAGAATTACAGATGAGCCA
Source organism: Patescibacteria group bacterium (assembly GCA_027858235.1). Classification (NCBI taxonomy): domain Bacteria; species Patescibacteria group bacterium. The sequence continues at coordinate 20,807 of JAQIDC010000063.1, forward strand.
ATATCTTTGAGCTCATTTTTATTATGTAATAAGAGTAAAATTTTAACAGCTCCTAAGTTGTATAAAAAGGAGATAGTTTCGCCTCATGAGGGGTGGTTTATATCCGAAATGATTCCTCGTGGATTCGATTGTTTCAAAAGATTGTCAAACAGGGAAGATAGAAAAGAATTTTTGAATATATACCTTGAATATAGAAATAATTTTCCAAAAAAACAAACAAGAAAATTACTTTTGGTTGAAAAATTATCAGCAGATAATTTTCATATTTTTAGAATAAACAGATGGCTCGAGTTAGCGCAAAATGTTGAAGCTAGAAGACAAATAGAAAACAAAAAGTTATTACTGAATGAAGAATTTTTAAAACTTTATGAAGAGTCTATCGAGGTAATTAGAAAAGATTTCAAAAACAGGGGAATGGTTTGGTGTCATGGTCATTTTAAGGCTCACGAACTGTTTTTTAGTAAAGATAAAGATAAATACTATTTAATTGATTTTGCTCATACCGCTATGTATCCCGAGGGATATGAATTGGCTTCTATAGTTTGGTCAGATTATTTAATGGACTCAGAAAAATGGAATACGCCATTCAATAAGTGGAAGTTGGGTGTTTACGAATGGATTAACGATATAGAGCATGTAGCCAAGGAAACAAAAATAAAAAAATATAAAATACTTATAAAAGCTAGTTTAATTGAAAGAATACTCGGGACAATTTTGGCAGATATCACTTCTTCAAGCAGATTGGATACTGAAAAAAGAAGAGGAGTTAATTTGATGATAGAGTTATTAAAAGAATTGCTTTAATTTAATTCTTGTTTATAGGTTTATACAAATAATAAGGGGTAATTTGTTTCCTCTTTTTTTAATTTGCGCGTAACTCAAAAATAGGATAATATTAAGATATAAATTTACTAAAAAGGGGTTTAGTTCTGGCTGCAGGATTAAGCCTTATATTTTTAAATAATGAGTTTTGTCCACATTCATACGCACTCCCACTATTCATTGCTCGACGGTTTAACCAAAATCGACGCGCTAGTTAAAACTGCCAAAGAAAGTGGAGCTCCTGCTGTTGCATTGACCGATCATGGGACAATGTATGGCACAATTGAGTTCTATAAAGAGTGTAAGAAGCAAGGAATAAAACCGATCATTGGGGTTGAGACTTATTTTGCTCCAAACTCACGACATGACAAGGTGACAAGAACAGATGAAAGGAGCTCTTATCATCTTATTTTGCTTGCTAGAAACAATGTTGGTTATAAAAATTTAATTAAACTGGTCTCGATAGCTCATCTTGAAGGGTTTTACTATAAACCGAGAATTGATTGGGAGGTTTTGTCTAAATATAGTGAAGGCCTAATGGCCTCGACTGCATGCCTTGGGGGTGAAATCCCAAAGCTGATTTTGTCTGGAAAAATAGACAGGGCTAGAGAGAGAATACTTGAATTTAACGAACTTCTTGGTCAGGATAATTTTTATTTAGAAATTATGCCTCATTTTAACTATGAAGGGCAAAGAGAGGTAAATGAACAGATGGTTAAATTTTCTCGTGAACTTGGTATTCCTGTAATAGCTACAAATGATATCCATTATTTAAATAAAGATGATGCAGCGGCTCAAGATATTTTGCTTTGTATGCAAAATAAGAAAAAGATAACTGATACTGATAGAATGAGTATGGGGGATGGAGATTTTTCCTATAAAACTGAGACTCAAATGCGAGAGGCTTTTCCTGATGTGCCAGAGGCGATTGAAAATACTGTTAAATTGGCTGAACGTTGTAATGTTGAGATAGAATTAGGTGAATATCATCTTCCTAACTTTGACGTGCCGGAAGGATATGACAACAAGAGCTATCTAGAGCACATGTGTAAAGAGGGTTTTGTGAAGAGATATGGCATTCTTTACGAAGAGGCGGACGCGGAGAAAAAAGAAAGGGTGGACTATGAATTGTCTGTAATAAATGGAATGGGTTGGCCAGCTTACTTTTTGATTGTAGCCGATTTTGTTACTTGGGCAAGAAACCAAAATATAGTTGTTGGTCCCGGAAGAGGCTCTGCAGCCGGGTCATTGGTTTGCTATCTACTTGGTATAACCAATCTAGATCCGATTCACTACAATTTAATTTTTGAAAGATTCCTAAATCCAGATAGAGTTTCTATGCCTGATATTGACTTAGATTTTGCCGATATTCGTCGTGAAGAAGTTATTCGTTATGTTGAAAATAAATATGGCAAAGACCATGTTGCCCAAATTATAACTTTTGGAACAATGGCCGCGAGAGCTGCAATTCGTGATGTTGGTCGAGTGCTTGATTATCCGTATGAATATTGCGATAGAATCTCAAAAATGATCCCAATGTTCACAAATTTAACAACAGCAATCGAGAAAGTTCCTGAAGTTAGAGATATTTACAACAACGAAGAAGGCGCGAAAAAAATTCTTGACTATGCTCTAAAACTTGAAGGAGTTTCTAGACATTCTTCAACTCATGCTTGCGGAGTTCTGATTACGGGCGAACCTTTAACTGAGCATACTCCAATTCAATATGCTTCGTCTTCTGACCAAACCATTGTTTCTCAATACTCACTTCATCCCGTTGAAGATCTTGGTTTATTAAAAATGGATTTCTTAGGATTGAAAAATCTAACTATTATTGAGTCGGCTATAAAAATTATAAAAAATACTCGCGGGACTATTATCGATATAGATAATATTCCCCTGGATGATCCTACCACTTTTAAGCTTTTTCAAAAGGGAGAGACTACGGGTGTTTTTCAATTTGAATCTAGCGGGATGAAAAGATATTTGAAAGAATTGAAGCCAACTGAGTTTGAAGATATTATCGCTATGGTAGCGCTGTATAGACCTGGTCCGATGGAATGGATACCAGACTATATTAATGGTAAACATGGCAAGAAAAAATTAGAATATTTGCATCCGAAGCTAGAACCAATTTTGAAAGTGACTTATGGTGTGGCTATTTATCAAGAGCAAGTTATGCAAATGGCGAGAGATTTGGCTGGTTTTACCATGGCTCAAGCGGATGTTTTGCGTAAGGCAGTTGGAAAGAAGATTATCAAGTTGCTTGATGAGCAAAAAGAAAAATTTATCGATGGCTGTGTTAAAAATGGAATCTCTAGTGATCTCGCCAAAACTATTTTTTCATTTATCGAACCTTTTGCGGGCTATGGTTTCAATCGTAGTCATGCTGCTTGTTATGCCATGATTGGTTATCAAACCGCCTATCTCAAAGCTCATTGGCCTACTGAATTTATGGCCGCTCTTTTGACTGCTGATCAGCAAAATACTGACAGGGTGGCGATTGAGATTGATGAATGTCGAAACATGGGGATAGATGTAAAACAACCTGATATAAATCAATCTTATGATTCTTTTACAGTTGTTACTAGTGGGACAGAAACAAACGAAATAGTAAAAGTGGACGAAAAGGTTAATGTTATTCGTTTTGGACTTAATGCCATAAAAAATGTTGGAGCTCACATTGTTGATGTAATAATTAAAGAAAGGAAAGAAAATGGACCTTACAAAGATATTTCCGATTTTCTTGGTAGGGTAGTTGATAAAGATCTGAACAAAAAATCATTGGAGAGTTTAACAAAAAGTGGTGCGCTAGATCTTTTTAACAATAGAGCTGAGCTTGTTTCTAATATGGAGAATCTTTTGCGATTTCATAAAGAGGTAAGCGAGGAAATGAGTACAAAGCAAACAAGTCTTTTTGGTGATATGCCAACAATGGTAAATAAAGTTAGATTGGATCCATTTGAAGAGCTTGATAGACAATTAAAACTTTCTTGGGAAAAAGAACTTCTCGGTCTCTATATTACAGAACATCCTTTTTCTGATTTTCGTAAAAAAATGCACAATAAAGTTCGTCTAACTCCAATATCATATTTGGCGGAATATGTTGGGAATGATGATGTTAAAGTTTCTGGGATAGTTACAACAATCAAAAAGATAATGACCAGAAAAAACGAAACAATGCTTTTTGTAAAAATGGAAGACACTGTTGCCAGTACAGAAATTTTGGTTTTTCCAAAACTTTATCAAAAGAATGTTGAAATATGGAAAGAAGGTAATGTTATTTTATGTTCAGGAACGGTTTCTGACAAAGATAATGAAATAAAGTTCCTTGCTAATTTGGTTGTGAAATTAGATTTGAAAATGATAGATAAATCTATCGACGATTTTAAAAGGGAAGTAATGGATGCTCCTCCAGTTAGAAGATGGCAAAAAAAAGAGACTAATAATGCTCCCGACATTGCACCTCAGCCAATTATTAAAACAAATCCACTTAAAATAGTTTTTAATGGAGAATTGACCGACAGTAAATCAGAAAAGCTGAAAGAAATCTTGATTCAAAACTCCGGGAGTGACAAAGTCTATTTTAAAATAGACGGTTCAGTTATTGAAGCGGGATTTTTGGTAGAAAATAGTAATAATCTGAAAAAAGTAATTGTTAATGAGTTTGATGGATTAATAAAAATAGTTGATTGATTAGACACAGAATCGTAAAAATGTTATAGTATTAGCAACGAATATAAATATAAATAATTATGACTGCTGGTAAAATAAAAATAACAGTTGACAATCTTGATGATGCTCAAGGTGTAGTTATTGATGAAGAAAATACATCAAGCGAACTGGTTCAGGAAGGGAAAGAGCCAACGAAGAAAACCATAAAAAAGAAAACCACTGCCAAGGTCGGCGGTGAAATATCTTCAAAATCAAAAAGAAAAGGAAGACCCGCTAAGAAAAAAGAAGAGAATATTCAAGTAGAAGAAGCTTTAAAAGATGATACGGATATTGTTGGAGATTTTATGAGTAAAATTAATATTTCTGCTTCAGAAAAAAAAGAGGTGATGGATGAAATAGAGAAAAAATCGTCAAAATCAGAAAAAACCACACAAACAGAAGAAAAAGATGAATTAAAATTTAGCTCATTGGCCAAAGAGGAATTTAGTGAAGAAGCAGATTCCAATACGGAAGTCCAAACCGAGGAAGAATCTTATGGAGGAGAGGGGCAAGTAAAAAGGTCGGTCGGTTTATACAGAAAAATTGCTATTTTCTTTTTAATCGCCACTGTTGTGCTTTTGTCTTTTATATTTTATTTTTTATTTGCTAGTGTAACAATTACTATTATCCCTGATCAAGAGAGAATAAATAACAATATGATTATTGATGTTTATGATAAAGATAATGATGGTTCGATTGCAGGAGATAAAATAGTCGGTATTGTCAAAAAAACTAGCATGGATTTAACAGCAAGTTATGAGGCTAGTGGCGAGGATGTTATAGGCGAGGAAGTTGCTGGCGAAGTTACAATATATAACTACTATACAAAAAATCAGCCATTAGTTGCCACGACTAGATTATTGTCTCCTGATGGCAAAGTTTATAGAATTGAAGAAACAGTCAATATCCCTGCTGGAGGAGAAGTAAAAGTTAAAGTATATGCCGATGAACCAAGTATAAACATGGAGACTGGCCCAACAAAATTCACCATCCCAGGACTATGGGCCGGGATTCAGGATAAGATTTATGGAGAAAGTAAAAGTAAAATAGAATATAGCCAGAAAGTGGACAAATTTGTAACTCAAGCCGATATTGACAATGCTATTAGAGATTTGAAACAACAACTAGTTCAAAAAGCAAAAGCAGAAATTAATAAAAAATATGAGGATTACAGTCAGGTTATTTATAGCATAGATGACAATTCTGTCTTTACAGAAATTGAGGCAGAGAGAGGTGATGAAGTTGACGGTTTTGATGCTACAATTACTGCTAACATCGTAGCAGTTGCCTTCGATGATCAAGCTGCTGCTAACTTGGCAGAGAAAAAGTTTATTTCAACCCTAGCTGCAGAAAAGGAATTAATTGAGTTTAATAGAAATAATATTATTTATACCCTGGATACTTTTGATTATAAAGAAGGGACAGCATCTATTAATGCAACCTTTGAAGGAAAAGTTAGTCTTGATTCGAATTCAGAAGTTATAAATAAAGAAGAGATTTTGGAATTAAATAAAGATCAGTTAGATGCTTACTTAATGAGTAAAGAAGGTATTTCAGGATTTGATATAGAATTTTTCCCATCGTTTATAAAAAGAGTTCCTGCTATTCCAGATAAAATAATTATTAAAACAAAAAGATAGCCCAGATTGACAATATTTAATATATATTTTAATATAGATTATAATCTATATTAAATAGTAAGAATTTAGCGATTGCCATGGCCACCAACCATGGAATTGAATTTCAATATCTCGCAAGAGACTAAGCTAATAATTACTGAATAAAGTGTCCCGTAAAATGGGAAAACTAGGTGGAACCGCGAGGTTAATAACCCCGTCCTAGTGTGCCAATAATTTGGTGCATTTGGATGGGGTTGTTTTTATTTTTAGTTAAAAGTGAAAAGTAGAAAGTGAAAAGTAAATTATTCCTATAATTCTTTTAACTTTAATCTTTTATCTTTTAACTTGTATATATGAAAAATGAAAATTTAGAAAAAAAAAGGCATTCATTGTCGCATGTTTTGGCAGCGGCAATTAAAGAACTTTACCCCGAGGCGTTGTTTGCAATTGGGCCAGTTGTTGATAATGGTTTTTATTATGATATTGATTTTGGAGAACAAAAAGTTAGTGAAGACGACTTAAAGACAATTGAGAAAAAAATGAAGCATTTGCTAAAGACAAATGTGAAAATGGAGAAGTCAGAAATGGATATAAATGAAGCTATTGAAAATGAGAAAAAATCTGGTCAGATATATAAACAAGAACTTTTGGAAGATTTAAAAAAAGAAGGTGAGATTAATGTTTCTTACTACGAAATATTTAAATTCAGTGATCTTTGTCGTGGTCCACACGTAGAAGAATCAAAAGAAATAGCAGTTGGAAGTTTTTCTTTGCACAAAATCGCTGGAGCCTATTGGCGCGGTGATGAGAATAATAAAATGTTAACTCGTATTTATGGTCTTGCCTTTGATACTAAAAAAGAATTAGA
>JAQIDC010000064.1 GCA_027858235.1 Patescibacteria group bacterium
CAATGTTAATAATTAATCTTATATTTAGAAGGGAGGTGAAATATGAGAAAAATCTTTTTAAAAAACCTTACAGCTTTTGCTGTGATCATGATGCTTTTGGTCCCTGCTTTTGTAGTAGCGCTTCCTGCTAATGCAACAGGTCCTTTAGTGTCAAATGATTTAATGGGTAATGATGCAATTTACGACACTGTTTCAGACACCACTGGTCTAGGTAATAGAGACCCACGTGAAATCGCAGCTGCTGTAATTAGGGTTATGCTTGGATTCCTAGGTATCATCGCTGTTTTAATTATCCTGTACGCCGGATTCCTTTGGATGACTGCTGCTGGTAATGAAGACAAAATAAGTCAAGCTAAAGGTATGATGTCAGCCGGTGTTATCGGTTTAATCATTATCTTAGCTGCATTCGGTATTGCTACATTTGTAATGAATGCTCTAGTAACTGCCACTGCTTAGTGTATTAAAGCTAGTTTTAATTAGTGAAAACCTCGTTGGTTTTCACTATCCTGTCCATAAATATTGTGGATAGAATAGTGAAAACAATAATTCAAGTTTTACTTGGAAATTTTTAATTATTAATAAATATACAAACTATGTTCTCTCTAAAAAATAGGGTCGCAAAATCAATTATATCCTTAATGGTTTTTTCAATGTTTATCATTCCAGCATTCCTTTTTGTTCCAGTGGTTTCAGCTGGGGACTTAACAGCTGGTGATCTCTGGGGAAACGCGGGTATCCAGACTAATGTTCAAACAGAAACAGGTCTAGGGAATAGAGACCCTCGTGAAATCGCAGCTTCTGTAATTCGTGTGGCTCTTGGATTTCTAGGTATTATCGCTGTTTTAATTATCCTATATGCTGGCTTCCTGTGGATGACAGCTGCTGGTAATGATGATAAAGTATCAAGTGCTAAAGATATGATGTCAGCCGGTGTTATCGGTTTAATCATTATCTTGGCTGCATTCGGTATTGCTACATTTGTAATGAATGCTCTAGTAACTGCCACTGCTTAAACTCTCAAATAAATAAAAAGAAGGCTATGTCTAAAATATTTTCAATAAAACATTTACTGATAATAATCATGGCCTTCTTTTTATTCTCTGGATTTATTGCTGATTCCGCTCTCGCTTTAGATAGTGCAAAGAGAGGATTAAACACAACTGCTCAAGAAGGGTTTGATAGTCACATAACAGAGGGTAGCTCTATATCACAAACCGTCGGAAAGGTTATTGGCTATGTCCTTTCTTTCGTCGGTGTAATTTTTCTTATTTTAATAATTTATGCAGGTTTTACCTGGATGCTGGCTCGTGGGAATGAAGCTGATGTTAAAAAAGCAAAGGACTTAATGTACGATGCTATTATTGGGCTCGTTATCATCATGTCGGCATACGCAATTACTGCATTTGTGGGAAATAGTTTAGCAAATTAAAATGAAACTAAATATTCAAACAATTATAGCTAGTACGTTTTTCATTTTTTTTAGCATCTTCATGTGTTATAGTCCTGCTTTGGCTATTGATAAATTCAATACGAGTTTAACAGAGGCTGGTGCTGGCACTGGCCACGAGATAGTTACATCCCAACAAGCAAGTGGCCTGTTTTCAAATACGATTGGAAACGCAATTAAAATACTCCTAAGTTTTGTAGGAATTATATTTATTATTTTAATAATATACGCTGGTTATACTTGGATGTTAGCCAGAGGAAATGAAACAGAAGCCCAAAAGGCAAAAGATACTATCACAAGAGCAATTATTGGGCTTTTTATAGTCCTCGCTGCATATGCGATTACTGCCTTCGTCGGTAGATCTATTAGTTAAACTTATGAAAAAATATTTTACAAAATTATTTATTTTATTAATTGCGAGCTTTGTGTTAATGAGCACTCCTGTTTTTGCACAAAATCTTCAGGATGCTTTTGTAGCACCGCAAAGCGATGAACCATCTACTAGCCCTCAATATGGAGGAGTATTGGAAACCGTTGCGTCTGGTGCAGGATATGATTCTACAAATACTTTTGACTCAATGATCGGGAAAATTATCATGGCAGCACTCTCTTTGTTGGGAATTATATTTTTAATATTGTTAATTTACGCTGGATATCTCTGGATGACTGCTGCTGGGAATGAACAGCAAGTCACAAAAGCACAATCGATGATAACCACCGCCATAATTGGCCTCGTTATTGTTCTGTCTGCTTATTCTATATCATTCTTCGTTCTAAGCTCTCTTCAAGAAGGAGCTCTTCAAGAAACAACCACACTCAATAAAATTACAGAATCTATAAGTTAAATAAATATGACAAAAATTCTAAAACACATCTTCGTCGCTATATTCCTAATAGGCGTTCTCACTCTTCCTTATTTTGTATTTGCAAATCCCATGGAAGGATTAACAAGCGTCGCTACTCAAGGTGGTTATTCTGAAACAGTTTCAGATACAACATTCGCTTCAACCCTAGGAACTTTGATAGGTGTGTTTTTGGGATTTCTTGGAATAATTTTTATAGTTCTAATGATTTGGTCAGGATATAATTGGATGACAGCTGGAGGGAATGAAGAGAAATTAACTAAAGCAAAATCAACAATCTATAGATCTATAATAGGTTTAATAATTATTATTTCATCATATGCAATTTGGTTTTTCATTTTTGAAAGAGTAGTTAAAACGGTAGAATAAAACATATGCAAGAACTTCTTAAAATAAAAAAAATATTTCTTTTTCTCTTTTCTTTTAGTGCTTTGAGTTTCTATAAGATTTCTTTTGCAATGGAAGCTCAAACTCAAGCATTTGTTGGCTCGACTGGACTCACTACTGATGTTTCAGATACAACAGCAACCGACATAATAGCATCAATAATAAAAGTATTTCTTGGCTTTCTAGGAATTATATTTATAATTCTTATTATATGGGCAGGTTATAATTGGATGACTGCTGGAGGAAACGAAGAAAAGGTTACAAAAGCAAGAACAACAATATTCAGAGCTATGATTGGGCTGATTATTATTGTTTCGTCATATGCTATCACCTATTTTGTTTTTGGAGCACTAAACAGTTCGACTGGACCATAAATATTTTAAAACTATATAACAAAAAAGCATCAAATCGATGCTTTTTTTATATGTAGGATTGTTTATTTAGTAAACTCTTTTAAAATTTCTTCAAAGTCTTTCAGGTCATCAAGAGTTAAATCTAGTTTCACCATATTTTTTCTCAAACTATTCATTTCGAGCCTTATCGTTGTGGAATTAATTCTGTGATATTTCTTTTTTTTGTCTATATATTTTTCTACTAAATCAAAAAGTAAATCCTTGTTTTTTTGATCGAGGTTTTTATATTTTGATTTATAGCGAAGCAAATCATTAAAATTTCTTTTTATAAGATAGCTTGGGGTATGTTCTATGTTGTCAAAAAATTTATCTAGGTTCATATTATTTTATTCCCATTATTTTTTTAACTTTTAAATATGTTTCCTGGGCTATTGGTTTTATCTTCTTGGCTCCTGCATCTAGAATATTTCTTACTCCCCCGTCGCTGATATTATTATATTTTTCCTGAAAATCAATCAAAAAGTTTTTCACAATTTCAGCTAAATCTTTCTTAAAATCACCATAACCCCTTCCTTCATATTTTTTAACTATATCTTCAATTTTCTCATCCGTAAGTAAATGATATATATTTAAGAGATTAGATATTCCTGGTTTATTTTCTTTGTCATATTTTACAACTGCCTCTGTGTCAGTAACTGCTTTCATAATTTTCTTAACTGCTTTTTCTGGGTCGTCAGTTAGAGCAATATAATTTAGCTCGGAGCTAGCGCTTTTGCTCATTTTACTAGATGGGTCGTCTAAGCCCATTATACGAGCCCCTTCTTTGCGAATGCTAACATCAGGAACAACAAATGTTTTTCCAAATTGGTGATTAAATCTTTTCGCTAAATTACGAGCAAGTTCTACGTGCTGTTTCTGATCTTCACCAACAGGAACAACGTCTGTATTATATAAAAGAATATCAGAAGCCATAAGAACAGGATAATCAAAAAGGCCCACTCCTATGTTCTCACTCTCACCCCCCTTGTCTTTAAATTGGGTCATTTTATTCAAATCAGACATCCTAGCAACTGTATTTAGAATCCAAGCTACTTCAGCATGCTCTGAAATATCTGATTGTTGGAAAATAACTGACTTTTTTGGATCAATTCCAAATGCTAAATATATTTTTGCTATTTCAATTATCTTTTTTCTAAGTTCGTCTGGCTTTTGTTTTACGGTAATGGCATGCAAATCAACAACACAAAAAATGCTCTCATATTCATCCTGCATTTCAACCCATTGTTTTATTGCTCCGAGATAATTGCCTAAATGTAGCTCACCACTTGGTTGTACTCCCGAAAATATTCTTTTCATACTGACGTGTGAGTCAGTACCCGGCCTTAAATCAAAGATTTCAAGACGGGTAACTAATATTAATAATTAATTTAATACTTTAATTATAGCAGGCTTGCCTCAAAAAACAAGAAAGCACTACTAAGCGAATCTAGACCTCGGAGGTCCTTAAAGACCTCCGAGGTCTAACGTTGTTACAAAGAAAAAACGCGTATTCAATTTTATTATTGAATACGCGTTATAAATTTTATCTGTGCCGACGATCTTTTAACTTTTTTTCTGCGTATAGATTGTCGTCAGCAGACTTGAACATTCCGGAAAACCCATGGTTTTCATTTTCACCATAAACACTAATACCAACGCTTACACCAAAATTGTATTCGCTTGGAATCATGTGTTTTTTGGCTACTTTTTCAACATTTTCTTTTATTCTTTTCGAAAGTATTTTCAGTCCTTCTTCATTCTCACCTAGAGCGAGAAGAACAAATTCATCGCCGCCAATTCTAGCGACATAATCTGTTTCACGACAACATTCCTGAAGCTTCTTAGCAACGTCCTTTAGGACCTCGTCGCCAACCTGATGCCCCATTGTGTCATTGACCATCTTAAACTTATCTAGGTCGATCGCGAGGCAGGCAAATGAAACTTTCCTCCTCATTGCTAGCTCAACACATCTCTTTGCTTGTGTTTCGAGAAATCTCCTGTCTGGAATTCCGGTTAATGGGTCAATTCCCATTTCCCTTTTCATGTGACTTATTCTTTTATGAAGAACATAAATATATCCCAATGACCCCATTAAACAAACCGACAATATTAGATTCAACATCTCGAACTCCTTTTCATTTGAAGTTTTAAAAGTTATATTCGAAAGATTTGCTATTTTTTGCTATAATTATTTTATCGCCGAAATTTCAAGGTACTGATTCTAACAATAGCATAATTTCTTAATTTTGTCAAGATGTCTAGTTTAAACTTTTTACATTATTTCACTCCAAACCCGGTGTTACTCAGTCTGGGACCATTTACTATTTACTGGTATGGGGTTTTTATTGTCATTGGTATGATGCTTGGGATAGTTTTGACACTAAAATTAGCTAAATTATATAAAATTGACGAGAACAAGATAATTGATCTATCTTTCTGGCTTATTATTTTCTCTATCATTGGTGCTCGTATTTATCACGTTCTTCTTGAACTTCCCTATTATCTAGACAATCCTTTGCAAATATTTATGCTTTGGAATGGAGGCATTGCAATTCATGGTGCTATTTTTGCTGGACTTCTTACAATTTGGTTTTATTCTAAAAAACACTCACTCTCGCTCCTAAAAATTACTTCTATCATCGTCCCTAGCCTTGCACTGGCCCAGACAATTGGTCGTTGGGGAAATTATTTCAATCAAGAACTCTTTGGTAGGCCAACAAATCTCCCCTGGGGCATCCCTATCAACCCCTTTCGTCTTCCTCCTGACTATCTTGGTGTTACCTACTTTCACCCAACGTTTTTATACGAGAGCATCGGGAATCTGCTTATTTTCTTAATATTGATTTATCTAAATTATCTAATCTTGAAATTTAAGAAAATTAAGTTAGAAGTATTAACTTTTGTGTACCTACTTCTCTATTCACTATTAAGATTTACGACCGAATTTATTCGTATAGACAAAACACCCGAGATGTTTGGACTTAGACTTCCTCAGATAGTAAGTATCTTAATTGTTATTATTTCTCTATATTTTCTCTATAAATTTAGACAAAAAAATACACTTGAAAAAAACTAAGCTTTGTGTTAATATATTTTCATCGCTCTCACATTTACGTGAATTTTAGAAATTAATGTTTACCAAAAAGCTATATGGCTAACACAAAATCAGCAAACAAAGAAATTAGAAAGAACGCTACAAATGAAGCGTATAACAAAAAAATAAAAGATACTGCAAAGAGCCTAATAAAAAGAAGCAAAAAGGCTATTGAAGCAAATGACCCTAAGGCTGGAGAATTAGTTCAATCAGCATTAAAGAGTCTTGATAAGGCAGCACAGAAAGGAGTAATCAAAAAAAACACCAAAGACAGAAAGAAATCAAGATTACATCAAGCCCTAAACGAATCAACTACAAAATAAAAAAGAGCATTTGCTCTTTTTTACATTACCAAAGTAGGAATAATTGAATATCATAACTGAAGAAATTGGCAAATGTCCACATTGTCCTGGCAAAAAACTTCTTGATAGAATGACCTACGAGGAAAATTCATATGTGCCATCCCAATGGTTCATGGGGTTTAGATGCAATACTCGAATGGTTACAAAAACTAAAAAAATAATCTACTGCAGTAAATTCCATACGGGGTTAACAGAATAGATTAACTAAGGTCGTGACTATCCACGGCCTTTTTTTTAGGAAATTCTCCTGACAATGCCTTCTTGACAATGTCTTTTGTTTCTTCAGAAAAATCAGCTCCGATAATCCAATTTAAAAAGCCGGTTTCAGTTTCTGCAACTTTCTTCAATGGAGTGTCTTTAAACTTTGAAAAAGAGAAATACGCCTCTCCATCTCGCCAATAAAATTTTCTATCGTTATCAACGAATCTATCCGAATTTGAATTATTGTGAATTTTGTTTATAAATTCCCAATCTAAAATATCTTTATATTGCTCAATCTGACCAATTAGAACCTCTGCCGAAACTTCTACATCAGCCAATGCATTGTGAGCGTCAACATGTTCCTTCCCGCAATAAAAGTTGTAAGCAGCTGAAAGAGTTCTTTTTTCCATCTCATGAAAAATTGTTTTAGAATCTACTATGTCATCATTTGTATATTCAAAATCCATACCAACTCTTACAAATTCTCTTTTCAAAAGAGGCAGATCAAAACCAATCACATTGAATCCTCCATAATAACTATTAGCAAAAATATCCCAAAACTCTTGAGCCTTATCTTTGAATGTTGGTTTATCTGCAACTTGTTCATCCGTTATTCCGTGAACGGCCATAGACTCTTCAGATATTTTCATTTCTGGATTCAAATATATATCTTCTTTCACGACCTTTCCATTTGGAAAAATTTTAATATAGGCAATTTCAATTATCCTGTCCATTGTCATGATGAGACCTGTAGTTTCAAGGTCAAAAATAATAATCGGCTTATCTAATTTTAGCTGGTCAAATATTGGTTTATATTTACTTGCATCGTACATATTTTATCGTTATTTCTTATACCTACATAGTATCACAAAAATAGACAAGTTATAAATACTATTGCAATAAAATTTATTTATGTTAGTATTTTGTATCAATATCATATGGATTACTTGTTCTTTCATTTCACTAAAATACTTTTACAACTCAGTCTTGTGTGTAGGAATGTCTTACTAACTCTAGGAGGAAAAAATGAAACTACTACTTGATTCTACAGACTTAAAAAAATCTCAAATTGACGTGGGCTGTTCATCATCTTGTTTCGATGACTTCAATGAAAGCGCTCAAAAGGCAATTTTGGCTGTTGGGAAAGGAACATTCTATAGAAACCATGGAACTGATCTTAAAAACTACAATGTTATCTACCCACCAAAGAAAACTGAAGATGACCGAATACTGGATCTTGTTAAAAAACTATCTGTTTATTACGTCTCTGAAAAACGAATACGTGTTAAACAATTCAATAACAGGACCATAGTTGTCCATGCTAATTATTTTAATTTTCTTGAGGGGACTTTGATTGGCAAAGGTTGTCATAATGAGTATGTTGAGATCCCGCTATCTAAAATAAAAGATGTTTCAATTTACTAAGTTCCTTCTTTTAAGCCCTAGTCGCCAACAACGATTAGGGCTTCTTTTATTAGAAAGAGGGATCCCGCCTGCCTCGATTTTAACACTTTATTTATTAATAAAAATTTTTCCAAATATATTTATTTTATTGATAAAATTCGTAAACGGCATTTCGGGCAGGTCGAAGGGATAAATCCCAACAAATCAATCGTAAATGATAATTTTATCTTTGTATATTTTTGCCTAGAAGCACTGCATTTTTATTTCCATATACTCACCACACTAGAGGGTCCTCACCCCTTTTTCTCTGAGGAGAAAGAGGGATTCGAACCCTCGGGACCTTTTCAGGTCCAACGCTTTTCGAGAGCGTCCCGTTCAACCGCTCCGGCATTTCTCCATTTACAAAACTATTTTCTATGATAGAATAAAATTATATTGATCATTCTAAAAGGAGGTATAAATATGGAATATTCCGAAACAAAAGACAACTATCTTAAAAAAATTTCGACAGAAGCTATTCTAAGTGCTCCCCTATATCTCTTGCTTGCGTTTTTAATTATCATTTCATTTCTCACTTTTCCCTATTAACACCGAGGCGGTCTCTATTGGCCGCCTTTTTTATGACAAATCTTTAATAAACTCATTAACAAAATCCATTTTACCATCATTTAAAATAACTACGTCAAAAGCCCTTTTATAATTATCTATATTTTCATCAACTTCTTCGTTTAAAAAACCAATCTTCATAATATCTGCGCAGTGAAATCCATTAGCCATTTTTTCGTCTTCATAATTATCCCCAAGCAATAATACGTTTTTATTTTTATTATTTACTGTTTCAATTTCAGCTAAGTGTTCGTTTATAACTAAATATTTATTTGTTGTTGTGACAATTGGGTCAATCACTCCAACCACAACACCTTTTTCGTCAAAATTAAAATAGTTTGTTAATATTTTTGTATTATCAAAATATACATTATTTTTTTCCAAGTAATCATCAATTACCATTCCTAGACTTGAGGCTGAAGCAATTAGTAGGGGTATATTACTTTTATTTAGGTTCTTTATAAATTGTTTTGATCCATCCCTGAGACCAACTTTTCTTTCTTCAACTATTTTATTTATTATTTTTCTACTAAGTCTGTACTCAACAAATAATTCGTTATAGTTTCCCCACCACTCATTCATTTTTGTGTTTTTCTCTTCAAAGCTTATTTCCATGTCAATTTCAAATGGATGATATTTCTGAAAAAGAGCAGTTGCCTTTTTTGTATATTCAGCTCCTAGATAATCTCCTTCTCTTAGAATTGCAATTAAACTTGATACTTTTTTATTTCCGTGAAAAGCGCTTGTGAGTGTTCTGTCAAAATCACTAACAACAAAAAGATTTTTTAGCCCATCCATTGCTATTCTTTCTTTTTTTCTCTCAAATTCCTCTTTATCACTAATTACAATATCCTGCATATTTATATTATTTGATTTTTATTAATATTTTTCCATTTCCCATTTTCCAGTTTACTAAGTTTTAATTTCCCAAGAGAAATCCTAGTTAATCTTTTAACTTCCAATCCCTGAGTTGCAAACATTCGTCTGATTTGTCTTTTCTTCCCTTCAACTAAAATAATTTCAAACAATTTCCCGCCTAAATGTTTTGCGTTCTTTGTCCAAACTATTCCATCTCCTCGCCCTGAGCTTGTCGAAGGGTCTCTCCCGATATCAACCCCTTTCAGAAAATTCTTAACAATTTCCTGAATGTCTTTTCTCGCCTTATCTACTTCTATAATATATTTTTTCTCGTGCTCAAAGCTTGGGTGGGTCATCTCTTGTGCTAAATCACCATCATTTGTTAGAAGCACCAATCCCTGACTATCCTTATCAAGTCTTCCAACAATAAAAAGCCTCTCATTTGTTTTAACTAAATCAAAAACATTTTTTTCTCCTTTGAATTTCTTGGTTGTACATACATAGCCGACTGGTTTGTTTAGGATAATGTATATATGCTCTTTTTTTTCTCCAATTTTTTCATTTCCTATAAAAACATCGTCCCTTTCACCTACTCTCATCCCAAGCTCAGCCTTTTTCTTGTTTACAGATACTTTTCCACTCCGAATAAGCTCTTCTGCCTGACGGCGAGAACAATGTCCAGAATCTGCGATATATTTTTGTAAGACTATTTTCATGCTTGCGTGCGAGCAAGTACCCGGCCTTATGTCGAAGACGTCAAGACGGGTATCTTCATTTATATATTTTATTTGTTTAGTGCGTTTAATGTGAAATTACCTCCTGTTGCTATTTTTATACTCAACCCAATACACACCCATCATAGCAAATATTAACCAAAACAAAAATGATAAATCATTTTTAAAATATGGAACATCGACAATGCCGTGTATAAGTATTTCCACCATTGAAAACATTACTCCGATAATCAATATTTTATTATTTTTTAAAGAAGAATTTTGAATTTTGAATTTTGAATTTTGAATTAATTTCGCTCCAAAATAAAAAAACTGAATCACAAGACCAAAAAAAGCAATTACTCCCAGTAATCCAAGCTCAACCCAAAAATTAAGAATTATATTGTGGGGATACATATAAACTTCAACCGGTCGCCAATGTTCGGCTCTATATTTATCATCAAAGATTACTATCTTTCTTCTAAAATCTGGATCACGTGATTCATTAAAAAATATTCCTTCTTGATGATAAGGATTTACTGCTTTTTGATATCCAGATAATCCAACCCCTAAAATTGCCCCATTGTTTTTTAACATTTCCGTAGTTTCTCTCCATTGCTGTTTTCGAACTTCACCAGAAAAATCTTTAAGCTGGATCTTTTCCAAGGCAAATGTCCTTAGGTTTGTATTTGTAAAAATAACTACCCCAGAAATAAGCCCCAATAATATAAACCCAATCGCAAATCTTTTTGAAATAAATAACGACCCGAAAAATATCGAAATTAAAATAGCGCCTAGGGCTGCTTCACTTTTTGCAAAATAGATAGATAAAAGTGAAAAGATAAAAGTGAAAAGATAAAAGATTATTTTAAGCAATTCTAAATTAAACCATTTATTCGTAATTCGTAATTCGTAATTCGTAATTAACTCTTTTGTTTTTTTTACCAATAAAAAAAACAAAAGAGTCGTGATCGGTCCGAGGTATAGTCCTAATGCATTCGGATAAAGAAAAAATGAAGTTACCCTTCTTGTGGCTTCATTCTGCCAGAAAGGATTGACGATAAAATTGCCTGTTACTTTTTGATAAATCGCAAAGACTGATATTACAAAAGCAGATATAGCCAGGGCCCAAAATACCTTTTCTCTATTTTCTCTGTTTTTAAAATAATTAAAAGCTAAAACGTAAAAAAGAATTGCTTCTATAAAATATGCTTTGTAAATCCCGAGTGCAGTGATAGAAAAACCACTCATCGTCAAGGCAATAAAACTAGATATTACAAACAAAATGATTAGAATACTAAAGGGGTATATGCCAATTTTCGATTTTCGATTTTCAATTTTCGATTTATTTTTTATTCTCTCTTTGATAGACTTGAAATTGTTAAAAAACCAAGATAAAAAAACAAACCAAAACATTAGCTCAAGTAAAGTTGTTGGAACTCCAAAAATTTTAAATCTTACTAGATACAGAGGAAGGCCCGCTATCAAGATCGGTAGACCATATTTATTTATTTTTTCAAAAAAAATATTCATTAATTTGTCCTATGTGTTACAAGTTATGTGCTATGTGTCTTAAGTTACCAAAACATAAAGTCCTAAACTAATCAAAACAACTCCAACCCCTTTTTGAAACATTACACCTCTCCCCATTTCTTCGTCAAGGATATTGGGATATTTTTTAGACATAACCAATACAAGTATTATCAAAAAAGAAAATTGGATTCCTTGAAGAGCGTTTATCATCGCGACATTGCCAAGACTAATGGACCAATTCAAAAGAATAAAAGCCAGTGCTGCGAGTAGCCTGACCCCAAAGAAGAATCCCATATTTTTTGGGCTCTTTTGTCCCTTTTGTTGTTCAACAATTTTCCTTCTCCAGTCTGCTACAAAAAGCATTAACAAAACACCGACAAACGTCCCAAGTCTAGACCAAACAAAGCCACCAATAAAAGGCTGGCTAGAATATATATATTTCATCAACACATAATAAGAAGCAAAGAGAAGAGCAGAGGCCATTGAATTAACTATGAGTCTTCTTGTGGGCCTGTACTGAGCATGGACATGGCCAAGAACGTCTCCAAAAATACTTCTAAACTTTTCACTAACTTCTTTTAGAATATATATTTTTGTTTGCTTAACTGAAATCATAATTCCCCCAATTACAAGTATAATAAAAGCTAAAAACTGCCTTTCTGAAAACACTTCACCAAAGAAAATATATGACAGTGCAAATGAAAAAATCGGTGTAAGCGCCCCAACAACCGGGATAACTCTTGTCGCCTCACTCTGATGGAGGGCTTTATACCAGACGATTAAGGTTATTAAGAATAAAAGGCCAGCAAGGATATCTAGAGAAAATTCTTGAAAAGTCGGTATCCAAAAATCGAGAGGCAAAATAAGAAAATTAAAAACACTCCAAATCCCTACAAAAAAAGCATAAGAAATGGAAGAATGAATCTTTTTTGACAACAAGAATTTGTCGGCCACGTAAACTCCGGCATTTATAAAATAAGCTGAAATTGCAATGAATATCCACATAGTTATTTAACTGGGTTAATTTTAACAGTTTTGACTATTAAAGTATAAATTAATTTAAATCCAAGTGATAATAAAATCGAGACAGGAACACCAACTACAATAAAATAAAGATATTGTAAATAAAAATTGTCACTTACTTGCTTAGCAATTGGATAAATTAACTGGATAATAAAATAATGAATTAAATATATCCAAAGACTGTTCCTACCTAAATAACAAAAGAATGAATAACTAGGGATATTTTTTAATGTATCTTTTAGCAAAAAAAGGAGATTAAAAAGGGCGATAGCATAAAATATTCTAACGTTATAAAGATAGGCCTGGAAATAAATAGAAGAAAAAAGATAATAAAGAACAACTATTATCCAAAAAGATTTTCCCTTTAAGCCTAGGCTAAAGCTATTAGATAAAAATCTATCCTTTTGAGATATTCCGTAAGCAAACAAAAACAAATAGCGCGGGAAAAGAGGTATGCCATAAAAACTCCAACTTGCTTCAATAAAAAGTGCAATAATGGTTATTAGAAAAGTGATGTGCAAAAAATATTTCTTTTTTGAATATTTTACTAAAAAAGGATAGATTAAATAAAATTGCAAAAGAATTGCCATGAAATAATATGGTAGACTTGCTTTCCCAGCAAAAAATCCCCGAATTATTTCTAATACTCCAGCATTATAATATACCCCAACCATAATAGTTATTAAAAAATAAGGTAAAAAGGTTCTTGTTGTCTTATTGAGAAAAAATTGCCTCAAGCTATTTCCTCTTACCAGAAGTATTCCTGAGCTAATAAAAAAGAACGGTACAGCAAATCTAGAAATATTATTTATTAGTTTTATAAAAACTTGATTACCAGATTGTTCTACATAAAAACTATCTCCAATATGAATAACGATTACAGCGATAATTGCCAGCCCTCTTAAATAGTCAAAAAAGTCATATCTTCCCTTTCTTTCACTAGTTATTGAAACACCCCGTTCTTCTGAAAAATATATTTTTCTCAAAATAGGGATAGTTAAAACTAAAAAAGAAGTTAAACCTAAATAGACAAGTTCTTCTATCATCTAAATTTCTATCTTATTTTCTAAACAAATTTTAGCATACGCTCTTGAACTTGGTCTTGCTTTTCTTTCAAATGTTTTTCTGTCCACACTATACAAACCAAATTTTTGTCCGAAACCAGCAGCCCATTCAAAGTTATCAAGAAGAGACCAGTAAAAATATCCTCGGACATCAACTCCTCCCTCTATGGCTTTGTGCACGTATTTTAGGTGGTCTTTTATAAAAGCCTCTCTTTTCTCGTCCGTTCTATCTGGAATACCGTTCTCCATTATAAAAATTGGTAGCTTATATTTTTTTAATTGCATTAAAACATGATAAATTCCTTCGGGAAATATTTCCCATCCCATGTCATTTATTTCCTTGTTACGATTTTTTCTAAAGGGGGGATAAAAAACTAGCCTGTCATGAAAATAATAATCAATACCAATATAGTCCATGTGTTTTTTAATTTTATTCAAAAATCTTTCATTAACTAAATATTGAATTGTCTTAGCCATCAGAACTTCAAGGGGGTTCCATTTCCTCGCTGGCTCATAGTAACTTGTAATTTCGGTAATGCTCACATTAGCATATGGAAATATTTCATGTATCATTTCGTAGGCTTGATTATGTGCTTTGTAGAGATTATTAAAAACTTTTGACGCCTCTTTTAAGGAACTTTTTTGTGGAGGAAATTTTTTTATAATATAACCATTAAAAACATGGACCAATGGTTCATTCAGGGTAACCCAATAATCAATCAGGCCCCCGAGTTCTTCAATAACTTTTAATACATATCTTGAGTAACTTTTTATGACCGAAGGATTTGCCCAGCCACCTCGCTCACTTAACCATACTGGATTGGTCCAATGCCAAAGAGTCACAACCGTCTTAATTCCTTTCTTTCTGGCCTCAGTTAAAAGTGCTCTATAGTGTTCTATTTCAATAGCGTTCCAAAAAAACTCATCTGGCTCAATTCTCGCCCACTCAATCCCAAGTCTAAAAGCTCCGCAGTTTAGTTCTTTTACTAAATCAAGATCTTCTGAATATCTATTGTATGAATCACAAGCTTTACCACAAATAAAATTATCAGGATCATTTCCGCTGTCAATAAATTCTTTTGTTTTTACTCTTTTCTTTTCCCATTCGCTCCAATCGCAAGTAATCCCTCCTTCGATTTGGTAGGCACTTGTTGATGTTCCCCAAATAAAATTTTTTGGAAAGTTAAGAATTTGTTTTTTATCTGACATAAGATTTTTTTGAATTAACTTATCATTATTATAACATTTTTTTGATACTTTTATTAGTAATTATTTTAAAAAATCTTTCCAAGCAATAATATTTTTACTTTAGTTAAAAATTTCGAGGTAATTCTGATAAAAAAATTATTATTTTTAGCTTTTTTACTAAAATAAAGAAAAAAATTTTAAACTGTTAACAAATTGTTGATACTAGTTTTATATTTTTGCCTTATTCTCTAATATTAGTATATTTAACTATAAATACTTTATTAACAAAAAACCTTGACACAACAGTGAAAATCATCTAATATACAATTACGTTAAAAAAAACGTATATACAATTTATCATCGATCAATAATAGCAGTGATCAAATCCGCTGTTTTTATTTCGTTTTAAACGACCATTCACATTTGAATAACAATTTTGATGCTAATTGGCATCAATTACTCAACAAAATCCAAATTAAAGTATTTAATATACTTCACATTTATATTATTTGATCTCATTAGATAATATAACTAGGTAAGTAAACCTAGTCAAAAACTTTCAGAGAGTTTGATCCTGGCTCAGGATGAACGCTGGCGGCATGGCTAAGGCATGCAAGTTGAATGCTTAGTTTACTAAGCATGGCAAACGGGAGAGTAACACATTGGTAATCTACCCTGGGGACGAGAATAACCCGAAGAAATTCGGAATAATACTCGATAACAGTGGGGGGTCATATGACATTCCCACTTAAAGTTCCGGCGCCCCGGGAGGAGCCTATGGCCTATCAGCTTGTTGGTGAGGTAAAAGCTCACCAAGGCAATGACGGGTAACGGGTGTGAGAGCACGACCCGTCCCACTGGGACTGAGACACTGCCCAGACTCCTACGGGAGGCTGCAGTCACGAATCTTCCTCAATGGCCGAAAGGCTGAAGGAGCAATGCCGCGTGTATGAAGACGCATTTCGGTGTGTAAAGTACTTTTATTAGGGACGAAACAATGACGGTACCTAATGAATAAGGGGCTGCTAACCTCGTGCCAGCAGCAGCGGTAATACGAGGGCCCCAAGCGTTATCCGGATTTATTGGGCGTAAAGGGTACGTAGGCGGTTTGTCACATCTTTCGTTAAATCTCGGTGCTCAACATCGAGGCTGCGGAAGAGATGGACAGACTAGAGTTCGGTAGAGGCAAGTGGAATTGCTGGTGTAGGGGTTAAATCCGTTAATATCAGCAGGAACACCAAATGCGAAGGCAACTTGCTAGAACGATACTGACGCTAAGGTACGAAAGCGTGGGGAGCGAATGGGATTAGATACCCCAGTAGTCCACGCCGTAAACGATGGATGCTAAGCATTGGAAGTTTCGACCCTTTCAGTGCTGTCTACTTAAGTTAACACGTTAAGCATCCCGCCTGGGGAGTACGAGCGCAAGCTTAAAACTCAAAGGAATAGACGGGGACCCGCACAAGCGGTGGAGCATGTGGTTTAATTCGACGATAAGCGAGGAACCTCACCTAGGTTTGAAATATAGCTGCAAGTCTTGGAAACAAGATCGCCTTCGAGGGTGCTATACAGGTGCTGCATGGTTGTCGTCAGCTCGTGTCGTGAGATGTACCGTTAAGTCGGAAAACGAGCGCAACCCCTATCCTATGTTTTATATGTCATAGGAAACTGCCCGCCTTAAGTGGGAGGAAGGTAGGGACGACGTCAAATCAGCATGGTCCTTATACCTAGGGCTACACACGTGCTACAATGGGAAGTACAAAGGGACGCCAAACCGTAAGGTGGAGCAAACCCCCCAAAACTTTCCTCAGTTCGGATTGAGGTCTGCAATTCGACCTCATGAAGTCGGAATCGCTAGTAAACGCGTATCAGCCACGGCGCGTTGAATACGTTCTCGGGTCTTGTACTCACCGCCCGTCACGTCAAGAGAGTCGGTAATACCCGAAGGCTCTACATAGTAGGGACGAAGGTAGGATTGGCGATAGGGACGAAGTCGTAACAAGGCATCCGTAGCGGAAGCTGTGGATGGATCACCTCCTTTCTAGGGAGATCGGTGAAGTCATTGATAAAATGACTTAGAACACTAAGGTCGTACATTTTCGAAATTTTGGAATTGCTCCAATGTCGAAAATGTCTGAGTATTGATGCCAATTAGCCTCGAAATTTACGGTTTTATGGGACCGTTTCGATAAAAAAAGACTGGTCCTAAAATTTAGAGTTAGTCTTTTTTTGTAGTAATAGAAATTATTATATATTCACTGTCTAAAGACTTACTCCGCCTCAGTTCACTAATCATAATGGGCGATTAGCTCAGTTGGTTAGAGCGCTTCTCTGATAAGGAAGAGGTCGGAAGTTCGAATCTTCCATCGCCCACATTTAGTAAATGGTGAACTGAGCCGGGGCTGGTTACTTGCCTGCCGGCAGGCAGGGAGCGCTTCTCTGATAAGGAAGAGGTTCATAGTTCGAATCTATGTACGCCCACAAAACCGCCAAGGGCGGTAAATCCAAAACTCTAAATTCTAAATCCTAATTTTTAGAGTTTATGTTTTAGAATTTAGAGTTTTACAACGCGGGATAGAGCAGTTGGCAGCTCGCCAGGCCCATAACCTGGAGGCCGTTGGTTCGAATCCAACTCCCGCAACCATCAATCACAAAAGACACAACACGTAACAATGTTTTGTGATAATACTAAATTATGTTACGTGTTACATGTTTTATGCTATGTGTTTGAGCCGTGGTAGCTCAGGGGTAGAGCAAAGGATTGAAAATCCTTGTGTCGACAGTTCAAATCTGTCTCGCGGCACAGGTTTAATCACAATTTAGAAACGAATTTTATTTCAATTGCTCTTTTTATTTTCGTTTTAATTATGATTAATCCATCGGGGCGTGGCCTAGTTGGCTAAGGCGCATGCTTTGGGAGCATGAGACCCTGGGTTCGAGTCCCAGCGCCCCGACAATTTAGTGTTTTTAGTCTCTGACTATAAAATATTAAATAGTTGGTGTGTTGTATCGAGAATTCAGTCCTGGAGTAAATATTACTATTAGTAAAACCTTGCTTGGCAGTAAAAATCTCGGAAAGAACATACACGTGTTCGATTGATTTGTTGGGGTTCACCCCTTCGAGTCCCCCGCCCAGTTCGTATTCACGAATGTTCGGGCAGGCAGTGCCCCGACAATAAGAGTTATAATTACCATATTATTAAACTAAAAGTAGTTGAAATAAATGTTAATTTGTAATATTATAAAAATAGCAAAAACGTCTAACTGAAATATCAGCGGGCCTGCCCGCCGAAGCTTCAGCGCAGGCGGGTATAGTATAATGGCTTATTATGTCGGCCTTCCAAGCCGAAGATGAGGGTTCGATTCCCTCTACCCGCTCAATATCCTATTTCTAACCGAAATAGCTTACAGGGCAGAATCAAGTCGCTCAAAACTTGATTATCCCTCGTCACTCTTGTTTGACGAGATTGTCTCCCCGTTTAAGTATTGACTTTTAGCCCTAAAAAAGCTAACATTTAATTTCAAAAGACTATAATGATTTAAATTAAAATATGTTAACAATCAGATTATCAAGAATTGGAAAAAAGAAAAAGCCCATGTACAGGCTAATTGTTTCAGAAAAATCTAAAGATCCCTACGGAAGGGCTTTAGAAATTTTAGGTTCATACAACCCGTTCTCTAAAGAGTTAATTGTAAAAGGAGAGAGAATCAATCATTGGTTAGATAATGGTTCAGGAATATCCCCTACTGCAAATAATCTACTAGTAGAAAACGGTATTATTAAAAGAGAAAAAGTAGTCGCTTCAAAAAAAGGGAAGAAAAAGAAAGAGGAAGAAGTTAAAAAAGCAGCTCCTACTGAAGAAAAGAAAGAAGAAAAAATTGAAGAAGCTAAAGAAGAGTCCCCTACTGAAGATAAAAAAGAAGAAACCAAAGAAGGAGACAAAAAATAATACTTTGACAAAGAATAATATTGTGTTATATTTAGCATAATAATTAATTTAATAAGAGCTCTTTCTAACTTAAATTTCAAGATAGAAAGAAAACCAAAAACCTATGGAAGATGACAAACAGTTCCTAGAAATGATTGTAAAAACAATTGTGGCTCATCCAGACGACGTAAAAATCGACAGAGAAATTGATGAAAGAGGAGTTTTATTGACTCTAAACATCAATCCTGAAGATATGGGATTCGTAATCGGAAGAAGAGGACAAACAGCACAAGCTATCAGAACTTTACTGAAAATTGTTGGTGCTAAAAACAACGCTCGAGTTAATCTAAAAATTGCTGAACCAGAAGGTTCAACAAGACCAGAAAGACCAGCTAGAACAGAAGAAGCTCCAGCAGTCGAAGAAGAAATTGACACATCATCAGTAGATGATTTAAAAATCTAATTTCAAACACATTACATACTCAAAAAACCACAACTAACTAGTTCGTGGTTTTTTGTTTATCTGATATAATTAATTTATGAATTTCCACATAATCACAATTTTCCCAAATATTTTTGACTCCTACATTAACGAGTCAATTATTAAGCTTGCTCAAGAAAAAGATTTAATTAATATCAAAACTTATAATCTTCGTGATTGGACTACAGACAAACACAAAACAGTCGACGATACTCCCTACGGTGGTGGTGCTGGAATGTTAATTAAGATTGAGCCACTCTACGGGGCGGTTAAAAGTATAAAGTTAAAAGTTAAAAGTGGCAAAACAAAAACAATTCTATTGTCCGCTAAGGGTAGTACTTGGAATCAACAATCTGCTCAAAAATTCTCTACAGATTATACGGATATTATTCTTATTTGTGGTCGATACGAAGGAGTAGATGAAAGAATTTCAAATTTTATTGATGAGGAAATTTCCATTGGAGATTTTGTTTTAACCGGCGGAGAAATTGGGGCACTAACCCTAATAGACTCAATTACAAGACTTATTCCAGGGGTACTTGGAAATGAGGAAAGCTCAATATCTGAGTCTCACAGCAAAAAAAACATTCTTGAATATCCACAATATACGAGACCAGAAGTTTTTGAAGTGGAAAACAAAAAATACCCAGTCCCCTCAATTTTGTTATCCGGAAATCACAAAAATATAGAGGAATGGAGAGAAAAAAACAAGAAAACTAAAATTAAATAAATATATTATGAATAAAAAACTAGCAATAAACAAAGACAAAGTATTTACTTATTGGCTTAGCTATTACATCGTATTAAGCGTAATAAATTTTTTTATATATTTAGTACCAGTTATTTCAAGTGGATATTTGTCTTTTTTGCTTATCCCAGCCCCGTTTTTTATAGTTCTTTTACTCGCTTCTTTCGCCTATAAGTTTAGAAACAACTTTACAGCTTATTTATTTTTAATAATATATTTATTTATTTTTATTTTACATATGGGATTAAGCGTCAAAGGTTTCACAAACTTGTTGTTAAATATTTTTTTATTAGTTGGAATTATCGGAGCTTTTCAGTATTTCTTCTTAATAAGGCGAATAGTTAGAAACAGTAAGCACAACACAAATCTGTAAATTACTAATATTGACTAATTTAACTACTTTTGATAGAATATCTTTGATAGTCAATGACGGCTATTTTTTGATTGATGAATTAGTCAATCACCCCGCACCCGAAGGGCTATGCGGGGGTTTTAAAATCATGGAGCGGTAGTTCAGTTGGTTAGAATGCCTGCCTGTCACGCAGGAGGTCGCGGGTTCGAGTCCCGTCCGTTCCGCACTAGTAAACAAGAAGGCACTAAATCGCCTTCTTTTTGCTTACCTAAAAGATTTTCTGTGGTTGTAGTGGCCATTTTTTCAGTATTGAAAGAAATTATGAAATTATGAGGTGCAGAATCTGAATTCATTAGCCTTTTATTGCTTAAAAGCGGGTTATAGTAAATGAATTGAAACACCTCTCGCCGTTCTTCAGGACTAGCGGTTTTAAATTTCTCGCTTAACTTGTAAGTGAAGTTTACATAATCAGTCGCCAAGTTAAACCAGCTCTGGCAATTATCATCAACATCTCCCATCTTCTCTTGGATTTTTTCTTTCTCCAATAAAATTTCTTTCTTCTGACCCACAAACTCTTCATCGCCAAGAAGAGAGCCATCAGAGTTGTCTGGTGAAATTTTTAATCTAACCAGATTATCCAATTGTGCCTGACATCTTTTTAAAGCAACTTCTTGTTTTTTTAAAATCAAATCACGATTACCGATTTCTTTTTCATTAGCCTTATTAATCTCCTCTAGGGCAAGTTTTAAAAAATCTTCATCAATAGTCATCTCTTTAATAGTTTTAATAATCTGTTCTTCCAGCTCCGACTCAGGAATATATGAAAGTCCAGTGCATTTGGTACATCGATAATAAGTAATGCCCTTGGCCATCATCCCTGAAATATTGCCTCCGCATGTTCCGCATTTTATAAAATTGGTATAGGTATAATATCTTTTTTTCATAACCGGCCGTCTTTTACCATGTAGCTCTTCCTGCACTTTATGATAAAGCTCACGGCTGATAATGGGCTCATGTTTCCCGTCTGGAAGTTCTTCCGGCTCAATCAAAGTTCCTTTCCATAAAATCGCCCCATAATAAAAAGGATTGGAAAGCAATCTATAAATAGTAATTTTAGAAAGCATTTTTTTACTTCTTTCTCCCACTAATCCCCAACCATTAGTTATCTCTCTTAGCCTGGCCAAAGAATATTGGCCGGTAGCGCAATATTCAAACAACTCTTGAACCAAAGGGCCCATCATCGGATCAACTTCAATTCTTCTCAGTGTTCGATTAAGTTTTTCTAATGCTTCTTGTTTTTCAAATTTATATTGCTTACCTGATATTTTCCCGTCTTTATCCATATTTAAATATCCCAACGGAACAAAACCGGGATATTCGCCTTTGAGAATTTTGGCTTGTAAATCCCGTCTAACAAACTCCGACGTATCATCTGATGATTTCTTGGACATGGCAAACTGCAAGGCCAGGAAAAATTCCTGTCCTGAGTTCTTGGCGTAGATTTCCGATGGAGTACGCACCTCCTGCAAAATCTCGTCTTTTAACATGTCTATGATAATTCCGCCATCTGTCATGTTTCTGGCTAAGCGAGATATATGGTAAACCAACACACCATCTGCTTTGCCAGATTGAATCATTTTAATAACTTTGGCGAACTCTTCTCGTCCTTGTTTATAAGCTGATTTTGACTCTTGAAAATCTCCCACAATTTTCAATTTCTCCTTTTTGGCAAATTCCGCTAATTCTCTTTTTTGTGAATCTAAACTTAATATTTGTCTATCTTCCGAATCAGATGATTTCCGCCGATATATGACATATTTAATTTTTTTGTCTTTATTTTCCATTAATTTTAATTATAATTTATATGGAGATGATGTTAACGTAAACTTGATTAATTGGCAAAAGCAATTTTTGAAGAATTTATTTGTCTAAAGTTAGTTATTTTTTGTTTAGCAAACCTGATTTCGTAATTTTATTCAAGTTTTCAAGTTTGGTTTTTATCAGAAACAGCTATTTTTACCGCTCTCAAAAGTTTAATATACAAATTCAAAGCCTCCTGTTTTTTCAATTTTACAGAATATTTTTGCTCATACAGTTTTATAAATTTGTTTAAACCTTGATCTGAAATCATATTTTTTTCATCAAAAATTGCTGACACAATTATATGCTCAATCTGTCAAAATTCCTCCCTTTTTTATAGTGTTACTTTCATTACCTTTGCTCATGCCATTTTTCGTCTTTTTTATCTGATTTTGGCGCAAATTCTCGGCTGTTTCCCTTAATCGCTCTAGACCTGATATATTTTTATATTTTTCCATTATTTGACCAACTGATTCTGGTTTATTGTTTTTGAAAAAACGTTTTTCTTCTTTCAATAATTCTTTCTTTAATTCTTTAGGTCTGACAGTTTCAGACGGTTCAAGCTCTCCAAATAAGACGGTGGTTAATTGCAATTCAGACGGTCTCCCATTCTCCTTTTTGTCTAACCGTCTGACCAGACCATACGCTATCAGATTGTTAACCGCTTTCATGACAGTATTTTTATTAATTTTTAAAATCTTTCCAATCGTCCTGTAACCGACAAAAGTTTTTCTCTCTTTGTTCACAAAAAAAGACAGAGCCATATAAACTGTCTGATCTATCGTTTTAATATTTTTTGCGTGATGCCTGATAAAATCCTTTCGGATCCAGAATCTTGGATATTTTTCCATAGTAATAGTAATTTAAATATATTCATTTAATTTATTGGCTATACAATCGGTTCTTTATCATTTTCTGATTATCTACAATTGATCTGGCATTTACCATTAAATTATTGTTCCAATAATCATTAACTGCTATATCGATATCTTTATTTCTTTTAAAAATAAACTGGGCTTTTCTAGGATTTGTTTTATCAATCTCCCAAAGTTCATAACCTAAAGTGGTCAAAGCAGATGCCAGGCCTAAATCAAATGTTAAAAATTTATCTTTTTGCGTAATCATAATTTAGAGATTAATTTTTCAAAACAAAAAGCCGAAGCTTATTATACTTCGACTATATCAAAAAGTTGTTGACTCAACGCTGACAAATTTTGAGTGTTCTACTCAACAGTCCTCATGATGTTTTTATTTGAATAATCTATGTCAAAAAAATCCTTTATACCTAAAGATTTTTCTATTTTCTTATTCAACCTTAAGGCGGTGTCATAAATCTTTTGAAATTTTGGGATATCGATGCTTTCCGTTGAACAGTCAATCTTTTCTCCCAAAGGGCTATTTAGAGCTACGCTTAATAATTGATATTCAAAACTATTTTCACTTTTTATTCTTAGCTCGCTATTGCTCCAGCCTCCTTTTAAAATTCCATTTTCAAATACTAGTTTTTGCTTTTCATTTTCTTTCTTAGATTTTTTAATCACCTCTTTATTTAGTTCCTTTTTATGATCATCTAGGTTTTTAAATAAAAGTATTCTGAATGAAAAAGATTGATCAGTTAAATAATAGGTTGATTCTCTTTGGAATAGAAATTTTTGTTTTTCCAGTATTTCAAAAGTTTTTAAAAACTGAATATGCTCCCGTTCATATTGTTCAAAGTCTGCCTCTGTAACTGTAAATATAATACTATCTAATTCAATCGCTTTTTCAAGTATGCGATCTGCTACGATTGATAATTGTCTATTGATGCCGTAAGGCTCTTCTATTAGGTCATCAAAAGTATATTGAGCAAAAGACTCTAACTCTGCCCAATCAACTATTTCAAATTTTATTTTATATGCTTCTGTTTTTGGAATATTACTTATCTCTAAATTTTTAATCAGTTTTCTGCCCTCCAATCTCTTTAAAAATGATTTAAATTGATTATTTTCAAATTCTCCTTTCAGCTCTATTTCCATGTCCGGCTTATAAGCAAAAAATGATTCCAAAAGTTCTATGCACTCTTTATTTATCAACATAGTTTAATAATAATTGTAATATTTATAATAATTGTAATATTTAGTTTATCTTAGTAAAAAACTATAAAAAAATCAAATGGTAAACAAAATGCCGGATAATTGGCCGGCATTTGTATTATTTACTTATTTAAATATATTTAATTTCTACTTTTTGTCTTTTGATAATATTTCCTCGTGCATTTTTTCAATTTTTTCATTGCGTTCAATTAAATCGTTTACCCTCAATAGCAAAGGATGATTTTCAACATCACCATAATACTTTTCCAAGTATGCTTTTAATGCAATCAAAACTAATTTGCTTATTGGTGAAAGTAATCGAGCATCAACTCTAATCGATTCCAGTTTGGCAGAAAATTTTTCACCATTGTATTCTAAATGGTGCATCGCAATGTCTGACCATGTTCCATGAATTGAATGGGAAGGAATTTGCTGTAAAACGGGATAAGCCCATTCGAGATTAATTTCCCTTAGGATGGTTTTATAATCTTTCCACCTTGGAATTTGTTTTAGATCTTCAATGCCGTTTATTTCTGATGCCCTAAACAAACGATCAATTGACTTCAGCATTCTTTCTTCAATTGGTAATTTTTTACCTCTCTGTTTGATATTTTCCTGTATTGAATTAAATAAATTTTTTTCAGCTTTAAGCGCTGACCTAACAAAAATATCAACATCTTCTGGCTTTGCCTTTGTGCAAAAATAAATAACGTTTATTGCAGACTCTACGATACTTCGGTTCAAGGCTAAAATTACTTCGCCATGCTCTTTAACTTTATCTACAGACAAAGCCGTAGCCGATGCCATAAATTTCACAATCCTAACCAGCAGGCCAACAATCAATGATTGATCACGTCCGTAAATATATTCCGATTTATCATCAGGATTACATAATCCGCAGACAACAGTTACTGCAGACATTGCCTCTTTGTATAAATCAAATGCAATTCTTGAGCAATTTTCTTCGTTGAAATTTGAAATATCAACTGGCGCACCCATTATTTCGTCAACGGAAGATTCAATGATTTTATCTTTCATAAATACTTTAATTATTCTTTTCAAAATCAATTAAAATCTGCAAATATTGTTTTTGCAAATCATCTGAAATATGAGAGTTATCAAGCTTAGAAATATCTCCTTTGTAGTCGATAATTTTATTTATTTCATCAAAATAAAATCCTTCAAGAGTGGCTATAAATAAATATGAAGGATTCCATGATTGGCTCATTCTTTCAGCATCTTTAAAAACATAGCCAGTATTCAAAGCGCGCATATACTTAACCTCTATAAGCTTTACATTCCTTGTTCTTCTATCAATTACTGCAAAGTCTGGCGCCGTTCTCAAAGTTTCTATCATTCCATTATTTTCTTTATATCCCTGCTGGACAAGCTCGGGGATAATTTTTTCATATCCAAACTCCAGCACCGTAAATTCTCCCGCCTCTCTATGCATTTGAGCAAATACAGTTTCAGCTATTTTTCCTTTTACTAAATTTCTGGCAAAATTTATATTGTTCATATTTTTTGTAATTATTAGTAATAAATATATTATTCTAATTTTGAATATTCATATTTAGAATATATAATATATGCATGAATAAGTCAATATACTCAAAAGAATACAAGGCACTGGTTACGAGACTGAAAGATGCCAGACTCAAAATTGGCCTTACACAAGGTGATGTTGCTAAAAGGCTGAAAAAGCCTCAGTCTTATATTTCCAAGATTGAAAATGGAGAACAAAGAATTGATGTTATTGAAATGAAAAAATTTGCTGATTTATATAAAAAAGATATTAACTACTTCCTTTAGATATATGGCAAAAAAGATAAAAAGAACGTGGCATAAAAATTTTCTTAAATACATGAAATTTATTGTTAGTCATCCTAACTACAAAGGAATGCCTGACTTGAGAAAGACTGATGGAAATATCAGGTGGATTTGCAGTGGCAAAAGTGAGATTGGACAAAGGCGATATAAATGGTGGGATAATAAGAGAAAAGAATTAAAGATAAAAAAGGATGGTCCCTGGATATCAAAAGTTGCAAGAGCTATTCACCCAACAGGAAAAAAACCATGCCAAATATGTGGCAAAGAAATGAGCTTGGACTATATTTATCCAAATAAAAGAAACGGTTTTAGCCCTGGAGCTATGAGTAATGCTCCTGATCGTCTTGATGGATTTCATACTTATAATTTATGTTGTCGAAGTACCCAAGATACAGGGAGGCATAAGGAAAACTTAAATCGTTATGGAGAAGATAGGCGGGCTTATGAAAATTGGGCTGATGGCGATTGGAAAGCGGCCAGCTGGCTGATGAAAGTTTTTAATAAACATAAAGTTAGCCCAGATCATATTGGACCAATATCTCTTGGATTTTCACATAATCCTCAATTTAACCCAATGACTCCTGCAAAAAACTCTGCTAAGAACAACCGGATGACACTTGTAGATGTTAAAACTTTAATAAAACTCGAGGAAGAGGGAAAAAGTGTTGTATCTTGGCACTCAAAATACATTTGGGATCTTTTGAAAAATAAAGTTAAAAATAATTCGGATGCTTTAAAACTTAGCAAAATAATGGGTCGGAATTTACATAATATTTTAATATCTCTCTCCCAAATTTCAGAAGCTGGATATGACAAGTTTTTAATATCAAATTTTCTGCATCCAGAATTTGCTTATTTTTCAATTTCATTTAAGGGTTTTAATTCTAAAGATGGAACGTATAAAGAAATGATAAAAACACCAGGCAAGAAAAAACAATATGAAAATAACGCAAAAAGATATATCAGAATATCTATTGAGTCGCTTGAATCTTATAAAAAAGTTAAAAATCGAAATACAAAAGCAATTAAATCAAAAAATGTCCAAAATACTTTGGATAAAACTTTACTATTACTTAAAAACAAAAAACACTCACTAGCTAAAAAGAGTTTGCTTAATGTGTGTTCTGAGCTAAGTAAAGAATTAGCTAAAGATTTTTAATCAATTCCTCTTCATACTTATCTGGAGTAATTAGTCCAGCCATTAATCTTTGATAGAGTCCTTTTGGGGCTATTTTTTGTTTCAAATAGTTCTCTCCTCCATTAACCTCAATTGATGGAAGGTTTCCTATAGCATCATTCACAGAAACAAACTTGTCTTCATTCGCAATTATTTCTTCAGGGTAGCATTTTTCAGGATCACCTTTTAAAACCCCTATTATGACAACCCTTTTTCGTTTTTGTGGAACACCAAACTTAACTGCTAACATTTTTTTTCCATGCATTTTATAACCAAGTTCTGAAAAACTTTCTTTTATACTTTCAAATGTTTTTCCTTTATTGCTTGTCAAAATACCTTCGACGTTCTCAACTAAAATTGTTTTTGGTTTTATTTTTTTTACTATTTCAACAAACTCTTTAAAGAGAAAGTTTCTAGGATCATCTACAAGACGTTTGCCGGCATAAGAAAATCCCTGGCAAGGGGGTCCGCCGATTATTATATCAACCTTTTTATTTTTAATAGCACTATAAATTCTTTTTTTCACATTTACATCAGTCACATCCCCCTCAACCATAGTAGTACCTTTATGATTTTTTTCATAAGTCTTGCAAGCATGACTAAAATTATCATTGGCTGCAATTATATTGAATCCTGCCCATTCAAATCCTTTACTCAAGCCACCTGAACCAGAAAAAAGATCAAGCACATTTTTTGTTTTAGTTTGCTCTTTTATTTTTTTTGCAATAAAATATGCGAGCAAGGGAGGGACAGCATTACCAATCTGTTTACAAAGAGAGGTTTTTGAACCCTCAAAAATAAAATCATCAGGGAAAGACTGTAATCTAGCCGCTTCCCTCGCGCTTATTACTCTATCATCTTTGGGATGAATATAAGCTCCGTTTCCTGGCCTATTAAAATATGTGGTAATTGTGTAGCTTGGTTTCTCCCATCTTAATCTTCCATATAAGGTAGTCCTACCACCTGTTTCTCTTATTCTCTCAAGCCGTTTAGATGGTATATTTAAAGGAATATTTTTCCAATTTCCTCCCGCAGGAATAGATACGACCATCTTTAAATCGTTCTCGCTAAGAGAGTAGGTTATGTGATTATATAGCATAATTAACTTTTTTATTTATTGTACTTATTAAACTTCCTTCTTGATACTTACTCAAGATAAAACTAATTTCATCCTTTGTTAGTTTATATAATTTAAAAATTTCCAAATTTAATTTAGCAACATCTTCATCTTTTTTTTCTTTTTTAATTCTACCTACCAGGGCTTCAATTCTATTTTTTTGTTTTTCACTAGGTACTGCAATTGGTAGTTCATCAATTTCGTAATTACTGATATGATTATTTGAATTTGTTATTTTGAATCGCCAATCTAAAAGTAATGAATTTAAAACTCCCAACAAGTAGTCGAGAGATATGTTTTTATCCTCAAAAAGATTTTCATGTTTTGAAATATAGTTGCATGAATTTCCTAATACAATATTAGCTGGAACTTTTGAAAACTTTAATCGTTTATTACCATGAATATTTGACACTTGTTGACATACAATCCTATCTCTTAAAACATGCTCTCTTTTTCCATTTAATTTCATAATGAAATTATCATCAACATATAAATTACCTAACTCAAAATCAAATTCTGCTATATTAATTCCTTTTAATAAAGGGAAGTTTGTCTTTTTATCAGTAATAAATGATTTATCTAAAGTTAAGTCTAGCTCTCCTCGTAAATTTTTAATATCAGAAAATGATTTAACTCTTGGATGGTTATTTATTTTTTCAAGAACGCCCCACCCCTTCTCATCTTCCACAATGATTGGAGCAGATTTAGAAATACTTTTAATGGTTTCTATATTAATTTTAATACTTCTTTTTTCCATGTCGTCAGAACTTATTACTTCAGGATTTATTTCAAGTATTTTACCTCTCCTGCTTTTATCTAATGCAAAAAAACAAAAGGCTTGAGAAATATCAGGAAAAAAACTATTTTTTTCAGGAATAATATAAATTTTTGAAAAAGAATAATTTTCTATCATTCTTTTTCTTAATTTCTCACTTTGACAATCATTTAATAATGTTATTGGAATTAATAGTCCAACATTGCTATTCCCGTTTGTATAATTTTCTAATATTTCCTCAATAAAAATTTTATAATAATTTAAAGTTCCTTCGTTATATTTATAAACTTTATTTATTTTAATAAAATTAACTAAATTTTTTATACTTCTAAAATCGACTTTTTGGGCATACTTGTTTGAATTCTCCTTTAAAAGTTTGTACGGAGGATTTGTCAAAACTATATCAAAACCATTTTTAACTTTAAAAATACTTCTAAGATCATTTTTTATAATTTCATTTTCTGTAATATTAAAAAGAACATTGCCAGCGTAATAATTCTTTTCATTTAATTCAATTTTTATCTTATATTTAAAATTGATATACAGAGGAATTATATTTTTTAATAGTCTAATTGCTTCTTGATCAATGTCGGCACAATAAATATTTTCAACAACCTGTTGAACTTTTTTATCAGTTAGTTTTGAACTTGAAGAAAAAATATAATCGATATATGCTAATGCAAAAATACCAATACCAGAACAAGGTTCTAAAAACTTTAAATCAAATAAATCTTTTTTATCTTTTAAAGCTTCCTTTGTTATTTGTTTCGCAATTTCATAATCTGTATAATAAATACCAAAATGTTTTCTTTCATCTGTTTTATCCATTTTGGTATTTTCCTTTTCTTTTTGATGAATCAATCCAATTAATTGAACAACAGAAATTGGGTCAATCTTATTATTTTTTTTCAAATTCTTATATAAAAAATCATCAACGGTATTTTTAATTAAAGGTTTTTCGGTTAGAAAGCTAAAGAGTAAATTAATCAATTCTTTTTTATTAATATATTTTGAACATATTGAATTGTATGTTTGAAATAGTTTTATCATTGTAATATTTAAAATTATTTTTATTAAAATTTATATCGTGTATGATAAAATTCCTTTTACCACTCCTTCAATCTTAAAATTATCCTTGCTCGCTAAAATTGCTTTGTATGCCTGATTTAATGAAGTGAGAAAGATATTATCTTTATCAATTTTTTGAATTTTTTTTATCATCACTTCATTGTTATTTACACATACAATAATATTCCCATCTTCTGGATTTATATCTTTTCTTACAATTACTAAATCGCCTTGTTTAATTTTTGGCTCCATTGAATCTCCTTTGGCTTTTACTAAAAAAGCTTCAGAAGATGAAAAACCTAGAATTTTTGTTGAGATTGGTATTCTATCAATAGGATTACCATCGAGCATTGAGCCGTTAGGACCACATTGTGCCATGCCATAGAGATTCAAAAAAGCAATTTTTTTATCCGGGTCATCAGCAAGAATTTGATAATCATGCGAATTATGCGGATTTCTCCTTAAATACCCTTTTGATTCTAATTGCTTGATGTGATGATGGACAATACTAGGAGATGAGGCACCAATTTCATCCTGAAGCTCACGAATAGTTAAAGGCTCTTCAATATTGCTTTTAAGTAATTCCAATAGTTTTTCTTGTTTTGGATGTAATTTTTTCATAAAACATACCTGTTAATAACTATAATAATTATAACATGTGAATAAGATGTGTGCAAGAACGTATTGACTTGTTCTAGTTTATGTTCTATATTAAATTTATGAATATTAAATTAAAATAACATTATGCTTAAAAAAGTTCAAAAGCAAAATTTAATTAAATGAAAAAAAATAAAACAAATTTTCTTATTTGGTTTTTTTATAAAACCGGAAATAAATTCAGGAACTTGGTATTTCGAAAACGGCTTGGCAGAAAAAGGTGGTCTGCAAAACTTATTATTTTTATTATGAGTTTTTTTGACTTTTTCCAAACAAGAGTTTATTTAAATACAGGCGAAGTTAATAAATTTGACCATTATGTTCCTAGGCTTTTATTGAATCGTTGGCGCATTGCTGAATCCGGTACAGATAAAGGGCAATTATATTGCTGGTCAAAAAACAAAGCAATGATTGAAAAAACACCTATAAAAAGCGTTGCCGGTGAAATCGATTGGGAGGTTGCTAGCGCGAATGGAGAGCCAAGCGATTTTGTTCGAAAAAAGTTATTTGCTGAATTATTGGAAGATAAAGCTTCCAGCGTCATTAAAATAATTAATACTACAGATAATTTAGATTTAACGTATTTAGAGGAAAGCACGCTCGCTGTTTTTATTGGTCATCAAATAACAAGAGTTCCATTATTTCACGAATATCTACTGCGCTTTTTTTCAATCGGCTATTCCAAAGGACTTATTACGTATAATGATTTGGGCAACAAAGAGGTTCTTACAAAAAAGGTCGCCAATAATGAAATAGGGATTACTTATGATCAATTATTAAAAAATAATATACACACAAGAGTTTCTGGAGGTAAACCACAAAAATTATTGTTATCATTAGTTATTGCCTCAGATGTAGGAGAAAAAATTAATCGAGGCAATTTACATATTTTAGAAATTCCTCAAAATTCCAATGATGAATTTGTTATTTCCGATAATCCTGTTATTTTTTTAGACTTCGAACGTCAATCTATTTTGCATTTTGTTCCTTGGTGGGAAATAGGTAAAAAAGATTTTTGGATATTTATGCCAATTTCTCCTCGAAAGGCAATCTTTTACTGTTGTAAATCTAAAAAGAAAGACGGCCCAATAGAAAATAATAATAATGACCTTGTTCAACTATTAAATTTCGGCCAATATTTATGCTGTACTGACAATGTTTTCTCTCGTAATATAAATATTCTAGAAAGCCACCTAAAACTTTATTCCAAAGAATTACATAATCTAAATAAAAATATATGACATTTCAAGATTTAATTGATACAGAGAACGAATTATTGCTAAAAGCTAAAAATGAGTATGATAAAGAATATATTAACTGTCTTAATTTAGTTTCTTTGCTCCAAAATTTTATCAAGAGCACTAAACTTGATAGCTGGTTATTTAATATTTTTCTATCATACATAAGAAAACATATCGTTTTAAGTTTTTTTTCAACCTTAAGACTACATCATGTTCAATCAGACGCTAATTTAAGACAAGCATTGGAAGCAACTTCCCTCGCTTGTTATTCGCTAGTTCATACTGAAAAAGAAAACTTCATGAAAGATGATAAAAATTTTAAAGATTATATCCTAAACAAGTCCTATAAATGGTTAGAGCAAAAATATCCAGATGCTTCGAAAGCAATAAAAATATCGAAAGACCAAATTAATTC
Source organism: Patescibacteria group bacterium (assembly GCA_027858235.1). NCBI lineage: Bacteria > Patescibacteria group bacterium. The sequence goes on from JAQIDC010000064.1 coordinate 32,858, forward strand.
AAGTTGCTCTCATGCCAGTCTTGCTTACGCATTTCAAGAATTTCAATTAGAAAGAGATAAATTTTCTTATTCGTTTTTTGATAAAGATGATAAAGATTTAGTTAAGGCATATTTATGGAATATTGCTCATATTTCCGGCAATATTATGGATATTATTTATGGAGTAAATAGAGATAGCAATATGCTTATTTTTACCAATGATTTTATTTCCAAGTTAAGAGAATACCGGAAAATAAATGATGAGATAAAAGCTGAATCATTAAATAAGGAAAAATTCAAAAAACATCTAGAACGACCAAGACAATGAAAAAAGAAGTTTACAATTTATATAAGCCACTCAGAAATCATCTCAGGCCGGTTGGTATTGAAAATGCTTTTTATGCGATTTGGGCCTATTTGAATTTTTTTCAGTTTAACAACGCTATTCCAAATAACATACAGGTAGATAAGATTATTACCGATAGCAAAAACGATGCTAGAAGATTTTTATCAGAATGGGAGCTGTCATTGTTGGCAAGGGAAATGATAGTCAACGGACAAGAAAATTTAAGTGGTGCGACAAAAAATTTTCAGAATTACAACTATTTTTCTAATGCAATAAATAAAATAAAAGAGTTCGAAAGCAACTTAAGCAAATTATATATAAATAAAAATAATATTTTAACTGAATTACGTAGATTGTCACATAGACAATTCCCTTGGCAACAAAAACCCAACTCTGTAGATTTTATTAGATACTATAAAATATATAATAATGAACGATTAAAAGAAATAGCTGAGAATAAATTAAAATTATCAATTCAACAATGGTACACAATCGGAACAGCAATTACAGGTGGCATTCTTTCACATCCAAAATTGAACATAGACTCTGAAATAACCATAGCCGGAATTACAAAAAAACATTTCGATATTTTTATAAATTTCACATCTACTAATTTAACAGATTTAAAGGAGATAATTCAGAGAGATGTTGATTATGATGACCAATATGTATATGCATTTAACCCTCTTGAATATTACCCGTTGATAAAAATAAAAAAATATTATTATTGTCCAATAATTACTTTTTTAATTTGGCGGATGACATCCGGAATTTATTTTGATTTAGTAAATGAAAAAAATTTTGGCAATAATTTTGGATTCGCCTTTCAAGATTATATAGAAGAAATTTCTAAAAAGGTTTTTAAAAATAAAAAAATAGCTTTTATCCCTGAAGAGAAATATTATGTAAATACAAAAACTCAAAAAGATAGTGTCGATTTTATAATAAAGAAAAATAACTTAGCATTTTTTGTTGAAGCCAAAGCAAAAAGAATTCAGAACAAATCAAAGACCCAATTATTATCAAACGAAACAATGGAAAAAGATTTGAATATTCTTGCTGAAGATATTTTGCAGATATATAAAACAATAAGAGATTACAAAAACGGATGCTATAAGCATTTCAAATATGACAAATCGATAATCATATATCCCTTATTAGTTACTCTTGAAGACTGGTATTTGTTCGGTGAAGATGTAAATAATTTAAAAGAAAAAGTAAAACAAAAATTAATTACCGCTAAATTATCATTAAATTGTTTAGATGAGATGCCTTATACCACCTGCTCAATAAAAAATTATGAACATCTAGTACAAGTTATAAATAATATAGAAATCAATGTTATTATGAATGATTGGTTTAAGCCTGAGCATAACGGGCATAATTTTGGTCAATTTTTATTTTCAAATTATTCAAAGCATTTTAAATCACTAGACTATTTTTTTCCAAATGATTTTGAAAATATATACCCAGATCAGGTTATGAAAAAACCACCCATTCCTGAGCAGTTCTAGTCAATTCCCAACAGTTCCCAATTTCCTCCCATTCCACCCCGTGTAACCCCGTTCTTGCCCGATTCTCACCATTTGTGAGCCGTTCATCATGATTAACTTAAATAACCATATTACACCGAATATTCCCCAATCTTTGGCACGATATAATATCGGTCTAGCTCCTGGAAGTAGGTTATAATCAGCTTCACTACCCCCCGCATATCGATACAAAGCCTGGTGTAAGCCGGGTTTTGTTTTGTCTTTACAAGGGTTTTCTCTGGTTCGAGCGTAGCAAATTTGGCCTCTAGGGGTTTAAGATACTTTTCAATCGCCAAGATGTGATTATGCGGTTGTATTAGCAATTTTCTTGTACTTAGCATTCGGTTCGAGCCTAATCTGTTAATGATGGCTCTACGTGTATCATCGTCACCTTTTTTGAACTTGATTAAAGCGCGCGTGGCGAATTTAACGTCTTCCAATTTTTCATCGTTCGTGGAATTTTGGCCTTTAAGAGAGGTGATTTTCTCTTGTAACAAGTTTATCTCTTTTTCATAGTCATTTCGTTGATCCGTGAACTCATCGTCTGAAATTAAACCTCTGCAACTTAATTTGGTTAAGTTGCTTTTTTCTTGTTTCTTCTTCTCGATCTTCTTGTTGAGATTATCAATGATATTTTGTCTTTCTTCTGGGTCTTCGTTTTTTGTCTCTTTCATAATTTTGAATAACAATTTTTGAAAGTCTGGCAGAAGATCATATTTTTCTAATTCCTTTTCAATTTGTTCTTCTAGCACAGGAAGACTAACAGCTTTCTCTTGGCAGTTTATACGAGGCTTCTTGTGATTACAGCGATAATATACAAATGTTTTTTCTTTACCAGTTTTTTTGATTATTTTTGTTTTTTTGTCAGCACTAACTAGAGACCCACAATTTGCACAACGGATTAATCCAGTATAGGCAAACTTGTTCTTTCTCATTCTAGGTCTACCTTTTTTGCCAAGTAGTTCTTGTATCTGGTCGAATTCTTTCAAAGTGATCATTGCTTTGTGTTTGCCTTGTTTTTGTTTTCCGTCATATTGAATAATGCCTGCATAAAAAGGATTGGTAAATATTCGATACATGGAACAACGAGAAAGTTCTTTATTTTTGATTCGTGTTTTAAAATCCCATTCGTCATTTAATATATCAAGGACTTTTGGAACCGAATAGTTGCCAGTGAGCATTAAGTCAAAAGCTTTTCGTAAGCAATCAAATCTTTTTCTATCAACTTTGATAATCCGATAACCCTTGTCTTTGAGCATGACATTTTTGTAACCATTCGGAGCAATGTTTGGTTGCCAGCCCATTTGGAATTTCTTTTCTAGTCCACGTCGAACATCCTTTCCTAGTTTGGAAGAAAAGTATTGTGATTGAGATAATGCCAGTTGCAACATCATAATTCCTTCGGGAGAATTATCAAAATTGTATGATACGAATTTCAAATCATCAATTACACCAGTTCGTACCAAGTAAGTTATAGTCGAAGCGTCAATCTCGTTTCTGGACAGTCTATCAGGGTGCCAAGCGATTATTCCCGTGGCTTCGCCTTTTCGTATTCGCTTGATCATACTTTCGAACACAGGGCGATTGTAAGGTTTAAAAGCAGAGTGTTTTTCTTCCAGAACTTCCAAAATATCAAGATCGCTAAAAAACTCTTTCGCTTTGTCTAATTGACTGGAAATAGATAGGGCTTGTTTTTCTTCGCCCTCACTTGATTTTCTTACATAAACAAAATACTTCATACAATTATTTATAATAAATCTTTGACAATTAGCTGTTTGTTAATTATTATTGAGATATAGCAATGATTAAAATCTAACTTTTTTATAGGGGGGGGTGGTCATGGAGATTTGGTTGTTTATTATCGTTCTTTCGCATGTGTTTTTATCTTTATTCCAGTGGATTAAAAACAACCGATACGGTGTAAGAAAAAACATCGTGAAAGTTGGCTTTTCTCTTCGTGTAGTCATGTTTGTAAAGGATTATGTTGTAATGCTTACAATTGTGACTGTTTCTATTGTTTATCTTTTTGACGGTAGCTATTCATTCTTAATGAAGGTTAAGTTTCCGTCATCGATCTCCTACATGGGAATATTTTTAGCCCTAACCTCTGTTGTGCTAAAAGCTTGGTCCTATGGAACGATAAACAAAAACTGGTCAGCAACAATGGCAATATACCGACAACATGAACTTGTGACCTGGGGTCCGTATGCCCATGTCAGACATCCAATTTATACAAGTTATGTACTTATGACTATTGGTGCGTTTTTCTTGTCAGGGATCCTAGCCTTTCTGTTGCTTGGGACATTGTACATTTTGATAAATTTAATTCGCGTGAAAAAAGAGGAAAAAGAACTTGGTCGAATTTTTGACCGAACACACAAAGTATACAAAAGAAGAGTGGGAATGTTCATTCCCAAAAGTGTGCAAGTTACATGCATAGTTGTTTTATTGCTATGCAATGTTGTGGGCATGATTGATGAGTTTCTTTTTTTGTTAACCGGCAATTCTTTCACCTTACAGTGGTTTGCATATCTGCTGACATAACACTATGGAAGATTGCAATGCTCTTGGGCAGCTGATATTTAGCTGCCCATTATTTTTTTCAAAGATTAAAAACAAAAAAGGACGGTTCTAGCTTACCCGAAACAATTACCAAAAAGATAACTTCATCGGAAGAACCGCCCATCTCTGGGATGTAGTTATAAAAAAATCCTCTTGGTATTATTTTATTGTTTCGAGTAAGCATTTATATAGTAGCAGAATTATTTAATTTCTCAAGACCTCTAGGTCTTTTTTGTATATAGGGCTATATACGATTTTTCCTAGTTCAACTAGGTCTTCTAGTAGTGAATAAGCTTTTTCATAGCTTATCTCTTCGTTGAAATTTTTCTTGTAGAGTCTTTGGTATTCCAAAACATATTTTTCTTTGAGCATTTTTGTTTTGCAATGTTCAAAATAACAGGTATGTCCTCTGGAAGCGTGTAAGCGGAATAATTAATCGTGCCTGCATACTCGCTTGAAAAAGTTTTTTCAAATACAGGCTTAAGTCCGCTTATGTGTTGTTCATGAAATAGTACAGCTTTGTAACCAGTTAACTCAACTGGTTTTTTGAGTTTTTGAGAACAAAAGAATTTCTTCTTGCCAAACATTCGTCGGTCAAACATATCTTTGCCTAGGTACTTACAAAAGTAAGCCCCCATGTTCGTGACTTGATCAACTTTCTTAATTTTGATAAAGCCATATTTCCAATAGCGGAGAGCAAACCATCTTTCCCAACTAAACAAATCCTTGAGATCCTTGGTTTGGGGCATTTCCAAGTTACAAAGCAGGTGATAGTGAGCTGACCCGCCTTTCTCTTTTCGTCTTCCATGATAGTCAACATCTTTTTGAAATTCAACCACGGCAATATATTCAAAGGATGTTCTTTTTCGAATAATCCTTTTCATCGCCTGGTTAAAAAGATAATTGGCTTTTGTGAGATCGGTGGTGCTTTCGGCAAAAGTGAGAGTTAAAAACTTATCCAAGCTCGGGTTTGAGTTTGTTAGTCGACGAATGTTTGTTCTGGTACGAGAGATTGAGAATTTGCTTTTGATCTTGTGTTCGGCTTCTTGCTCTTTAATACGTTTGAGTTCTTTTTTGTACTCATTCATATCGAGCTGACCTTTGAACACTTTTTTCTCTTTCTTCTTTCTCTCTTTTCTTTTGTATCCTCGTAGGACTTCCTTATCCTTGTAATCGTATACTTCGATTTCTTTTCCTGATTTAATCACTTTAAAATCGTAGGATTCGGCCATAGGTTAAATTGTAGAATGTGCCATAACAAAGAGTACCGTAGTAGCGGTTAGATGTGTGTATATAATCCAGTTATAGAAGAGAGAACGGGACTATTGATTGTCTTTGAGTAGCTCAATTACTTCTTCCTCGGTAAAGCCAGAACCAAGTTTTGGATCGATTCCAGTTTTTGTGGCTTGACCCATGTTGAGGCCAGTTCTGTATAGTCCGTATTTCTCGATAAATTCGGGCTTCACACGAACGAAATATACAGCACCGTTATAACCGAGCTTTTTATTTATGAGATTAACGAAATTATTCGCTAATTCTTTATCATTGGTATTAAAGTATGGCATATTATTGTTTTTTATTATTTATGTTCAAAATAACAGTCAAAGGGAGCTTTTGTTTTTCTGCTTTTTCAATCGGCACGACATCTTTTTCGGGCGGGTGGGCAAACCCACCCGAAAAAGATATTCATTGCCATACTGATTAAAACAGTTTAGGGCAAACAAAAAAGTCCCCAACTTGGGACTTTGAATAGTTCGGATCCCAAGCAAAACATCTTTACTCGATCCGATCTTTTTACACTTTGATCTTTGGTTTCGGAACTAATTAAAATTATAGCAGACAATATCTGCGTTGTCAAAGTTGGTTTATTTCTGTTTTTTCTCTGGTTTTAAAATATCGCTTAAAACTTTTTCTGGATTCTCTGCCTTCCACAAATCCATATTTAAATCATCAACGCTCTTCTCTAGTTTTTTCAAATAACTAACAATACCTTCTTTTCTAACAATATCAATATTTTTGTAGCCCCCATTTTGCTTATAAATTAATTTTTGTTCTGCAACATCTTTCTCTCTTCCATTTTTTGCATAACGATTATAGAGTGTGTTGAATGAGTATAAAGAATTAACAGAATTTTCTTCCGCATCTTCCTTAGCCTCTTCTTTGGTTATTTCATATTTTTGACTTCTGAAAAAGTGTTTATATTGAAGGTAGTTTGTTTTTTTAATAGATAACCTTTTATCATAGGTTGCTAAAAAAATTGGAGCGTTTACAAATAAGGCTTTTATGAAAAGTGCATTTTCTTCATCATATCTATTATTTGCAATTACAGATATGCTTGATTTTACAACTTTTGAAACCCCGTCTTTTATTTGAGTATTGTTGGTAGGTTTTTTGCTACCTTTTTTAAAGGCTATAAAATTATTGGCTAAAGGAATTCTTGAATCTAATAAATAAAAATTATTAAAGAAATTATTCTTAACCTCACTATTAACAAAACTAGGATAATACTCTAAAAAACTATAATATCGAGCTGGGCTTGCTTCAGGACAAATAAAAATCCAGCAATCCTCTTTGCTTTGTTTACACTCAATAGTCAGATACACCTTCACCCCGTTAATATTTTTAGTAGCCAATAGGTCATACTCCCTGTCCTTATTTTCTTCCAGGTCATAAAAGGCATTATTTATTTCAACCTTAAATCCATTTTTTTCAAGAGTTTCCTTTGCAGACATTTCAAACGGAAACCCTGTAGATTCTAAAAATTTTTTTACATCCTCAGATGAAATTTCTGATGTCATATTTAAACTTAATTATTTTTGTAGAGCGGGGGAATTGAACCCGCGTAGCCGCGTATTATGAAGTTGAGCAAAATTATTTACCTTACCAATAACACCGAATAATTTTAGTAACCAACCTCTACATCACGGCTAATTCAATGTTAATTCTAATATTTATACTGATATTTGTCATAATTGATAATATCGGCATTATTCCAAGATAAAAAAGCTTAAGCCCAAGCAACATACAAGTAAAATGTTGTAAAGCTAATAATTAATCAACATTATTATTATTGATCAGCCTTATTGTCTAGCAGTTGTTTTGTTAATTAGGGAAGTCCTGCGGTTTGCATTATTGCGACTTCTTTTTATTTGTAATCTTTTCTTGACAGTCCCAATTTAAATAGAATAATAAACTATCTTTTAGGATGGCCGTTTTTTATTTTCTTCCTCTTTTATGTTACTGGAATTTTCTCTCACTTTTTTTCTTTCTCCCTCTCTAATAAATATATCAACCAAAATTGCTGTTCTAAATAATTGTGACTGTAAATAAATTTTGCCATCACTGTTTTCCCTTATAGCACCAGATTTTTTTAGTGATTTTATATATTGGTAAGCATTGCATTTCTCAAATTCTGATTGTATCTCTTTTTTAAACATCGGTTCATTTTTTACAGCTAAAAAATCAAGTATTTTATCTTTAGCTGTCCTTTTTTTATCAAAAGAATACATTCTTGAAAATTCTTTTGTTCGTAATTCCATAGATGCATTAAAAATAGCATCTTTCCAGTCTTTGTCGCCTACATTGCTGTCGTTGTCAGTCTCTAGAAGTTTATGTCCTAACATTTGAAGTGAATGTGGGTAACCTCCTGCTACTGAAATATTTTCATTTAATGCTTTGTCTTCAAAACCAACCTCCGCTTTTTCAAAACCTTTTTTTAATACATCCGACGCTTCATTGTCGGGCATAGTTCCTAAGGGAATTGCATCAAATGTTCTGTGGGCTGATGGGTCTCCAGCAAAAAATATTTCCATATCTTCTTTGTAACCAACAAGCAAAAAAGAAATTGAACCGAGGCCTTCTACATCAAGTGTCGTTACTATGTTCCTTAAAATTGAAGCTACATTTTCTTTGTCTTTTAGGTTGTGGACTTCGTCAATTATAATTAAAACACCATCTTCTTTGTCTATTGGTTCAGCTTTATCATCTACACCATCTTCAGCGCCCTTGTCCTCATTTATTGACTCAATAATACTTGAAAGAACTGCAACACTTTGATCTTTAATCGTGATGTTTCTTTTTTCAACTTCACCCGCTTCAACACCAGCACTTAATCCATAAGCCCCAATAGTAAATTTTCCATTCTTAAAAAGGTCACCAAGCTTACTGCCAAGTCTTTTTATAACACCTGTACTCATTTGAGCAGTCAAACGATTTACACTTTCTTGGAGAACACTACCAATGTCTTGACCATTTTCAACTAAATAATATGAGGTGAGCATTCTCACGTCTTTAAAGATCTTGTTCTCTTTTTCCGCAACGCTTTTTATAAGCTTTACTAGAGCAGTTTTACCTATTCCTCTTTCTCCATAAACAAAGAAGCTTGCAGGCATATTATGTTGTACTAGGGATAATTTTTTACAAATATCTACTACTTGACTTGTTCTTCCTGCAAATAAATTCGGAGCAACAACTGAATTTGGATTAAACGGATTATATTTCATATATATATTTTGAATAATTATTATATATTAAGTATATATTATTTAAAATAATTGTCAATGTTATATATTTATGCTATATAATTATGTATTAAATTATATTGCTATCCACCTTTTTTCTTTTACTTCAATTCTGAGTCCGGATAAGGTGAACGGCTCGCCGCAAAGCACAAAACTGGGTTTATCCCAGTTTTTTTATTCTTCTAAACGCTGAATTCCAGACCTTAGATCTGCCCTTCTCCTAAGTGCGGGGTTCTAGTCCTTGCCCAATTAACTTTT
>JAQIDC010000065.1 GCA_027858235.1 Patescibacteria group bacterium
CTATCAATATTATCATATTTTTCAGACATTTTAACCCCAATATCTATTTCCCACATTTTTCTATATCTTTTCTTCATATGAAAGCTTCATAGTGTCAACTGTAACATGGTCGAGTGCACAAAATTGCTTATTCTATCTTTTTCAGTTTTATCTAATTCTTGCCAACTTTTACCTAACATCATAATACACAATTTATTATGAATTGACCTTCTGTTTTCGTTATTTATGATTGCGAGTCTTTCATTTATTTTTATCCTTGGGGATTCGCATTGATAGTGTTCCGCGTCCGCATAGCTTTTGCATACATCAACTATCCTCTTGTGCAGGACTGGATTGTCTTCTTCTTCTGGCATCTCGAATTTTAGGCCGAAAATATGGGCAATTGTATCAAGATCATCATCTGCCACTCCTTCTAGATTTTTGCTAAAAACATTTTCATCTTCGTTAATTATATTGTTTTGTATTTGTTCATTCATATTATTTAAACAATCATTTGATGGTTTTTTTATTTAAATAAATATATCTTTTTTCACTGATTATTTCAAAAGTGATATTGGTTGCATCTTTTAACAATGGGTTATTAACCCTGTCTGCCCATTCAATCATCGTCAAAACCTCTTTATTATTAAAATATTCCAAAGCGCCAATATTAACAAGCGCATGGTCATCTTTTATTCTATAAGCATCAATATGACATAATTTCTTTATACTTGAGTGATTTTGAACTTCGTATATTTTCATATATACAAATGTTGGGCTTGTAAGCTCTTCCTTTATGCCAAGCCCTGCGGCAATTCCTTTGCTAAAAACTGTTTTACCAGCTCCTAGGTTGCCAATAAGACCAACAATATCTCCGCCTTTCAACTCTTTTGAGTAGTTCTTAGCAAATTCAAAAGTTTCTTTTTCTGTTTTAGTTATTATTTTTTTCATAGTCTTATACTATTATTTTTTCAATAAAAAGGCAAATTAAAAAAGGCTTCAGATATCTGAAGCTTTTTAGTTTGTGGACCCTAAGGGATTCGAAGGGGTGAGCCCCAACAACTCAATCGTAAATGTAAAAATATTTCCATACATTATTACCTAGAAGCAACACTCTCAGATGTCCTTTAATTTATCACACATAAGGGTTTTCACATTTAAACTTCCACATAATAAAATACACCAGATAAATCTGGTGTATTTTATTATGTGGACCCTAAGGGATTCGAACCCTTGACCCCCTACGTGCAAGGCAGGTGCTCTAGCCAGCTGAGCTAAGGGCCCATTTTCCAAAAATAAAAATATTGCCGTAGCAATAAATCAATTCTTTAGATATATTAACACATTTTTTAAAAATTACAAGAGCTTAGCCCTAGAAAAATCTATCTTCCAGAGTTGTTATACTTTGTTAAAGGGGTGGTAATCCACTCCATAAAGCCTCCTAGAAGACCGCTTATGGCCATCATACCCAAAATAGCTACTATTATTCCTAAAAGTTTATAACCCAGTCTTGACCCACCGGAAGTAGATAGATTTCTCTCAAAAAAATCAACTCTGCCGAAAGCCTCTAGCATGGTTTCTGATTTTATTACAATCAAAGCTCCTACAATTAACAAAATTACTCCCAAAATAAACATCATATAATTATCTTATATAATTTAGTGGATTATATTTTACACCATCAATTGTTATCTCAAAATGGATGTGTGGTCCGGTTGACCATCCAGTCGAGCCCATTTCTCCAATCGCTTCTCCTTTTGTAACATCGTCTCCTTTGCTTACATAGAATTTGGACATATGAGCATATCTAGTCTTTTTACCACCACCATGATCTACAATAATATTGTTTCCATAACCATTGCTCCAACCAACAAATTTAATGTTCCCTGTATCGGCCGCAAATAATGGTGTCCCTGTTTTATTGGCAATATCTAGACCCTTGTGACGCCAAGAATAATATTGAGTTATTCTGTTGCCAACTGTTGGCCAAGCCATTTTATTTGCAACGGTTTTTTGAGGGGCTGGTTTTACAATGTTTTTTATTGCCTGAATACCCGTATAAGATTGTGTTGCTTTTTTCACGGAAGCCACGCTTACAATTTTAGATCCACCTGGAATAAGTAGTTTTTGACCAATAGACAATTTTGAACTTAGAGTCATGTTGTTGGACTCTAGAATGTCTTCAATTTCAATATCATTTAAGCTAGCTATGGCACCAAGAGTATCCCCACTCTTGACTTTATGAGTTAAACCTGTTTCCGGAAGAATAGACAACTCATCTCCTGGTCTAATAAGGCCATGTGAATTTAAATCATTCTCCCAAAGAATAGTATTAACTGAAATTCCAAATTTTTGAGCTATTGTGCTAATGGTATCCCCTGATTCAACAACATATGAGACAGCATCTTTTCTCTTCACGGCTTGAGTTTTAATTGCAACCTGAGGTGAATTTAAAATATTTTCTTCTGTTTGATCAAGGAGGGGAGAAATAGCAAACTTATCTTCATCGACAACTTCTTGATCGATTTTTAAATTATTACTTAGGGACCCTTCTTCACCAAGGTAACTTTGAGTTAAACCAAGACTTAATTCTTCGGCACTAAGAGCACTTTCAAAATATATGTCTTGTTCAATTTCGCCAAATTCACTACTGACGATGTGAGCTATAATTGGTTTTTTGTTTCCTCCATTCAATTCTCCCGCTTTTGTTCCTTGAGCCAAATTAGTAAAGACAAAAGATATTGTTATAAAAATCACAACTATATGTACTAACTTTTGTCCAAAAATGAAGTTTAAAAAGTTTCCCCTTATCTTATTCCAACCAATTTTATTAGTAAAAGACAAATAAAAAGAGTAGGAACGAACTATTATTTTACTGAAAAATAGTTTAACTATTGTATTAAAAAGTTTCGAACTAAACTTAATGACTTTTAAAAGAAAAATATTCTTAAAAATAATGAGAATTTTAAGAAATACAAGAAGTATACTTGCCATTAAGAAGATTACAAGCTCTTTAAATTTGCTAAGGATGGGGTTTATTTTCGTTCTTTTTCCCCTCCTGCTTCTAAAGGATGAATTGTATTTTTTATATGAAATATTATTTTTCTATTCAATTAAGCACCTGTAATTTTATCATTTCGGGACAATTCGGTCAATAAACAAGCTAATTAAAGCTTACTAGTATTTTAAAAATAAGTTTTTTAAAATTTAATGTTGACTTTATTTGAACTTGACTATATGATTCAAGTATGAATAACAAATAAATTTATGGAAGAAGTAATAGATGAAATCTATGAATTGGTTAAGAAAAAAATGTCTGAGCAAGGTGCTTATGATAGAGATTCTTTTCGAATGCTCATAGATGAAACAATTGTCTATTTTCATGAGAAAGGGAAAATAACTGACAATGACAATGAAAAATTTATTGTTGATCAGTTAATGCAACGATGGGAATTTGCTAAAGAAGAATTATCATATTAAAAAAATCAGGCTTTCGCCTGATTTTTTTTAAACCTTGATAATAACAGGTAAAACCATTGGTCTTCTTTTTGTTTGACCAAAGAGAAACTGACCAATCTCGTTTCTAATCTTATTTTTAACATGTTCATCATCAGCTGGAGTTCTAGGGTCATGATCCTTGATCATTTTCTTTACTTTCATTCTTGTTTTTTCAATTAGCTCTCTATTCTCTTTCATATAAACAAAGCCTCTCGAAATAATATCAGGATTTCCAATAGGATCTCCTGTTTTTGAATCTATTGTAGTGATTACTACTATCATTCCATCTTCTGACATTACTTTTCTGTCTCTTAGAACAATATTGGATATATCACCCACTCCTAAACCGTCAACCATCACATAGTCTGTCGGAACTTTAACATTTGTTTTCTTTCCAATAGCTGAGGCTGCTCCTTTTTTCTCGAATTCAATAACCTGACCATTGTCAGCTACAAATATTTTTTCTTCTGGTATTCCGACTTGAGAAGCTAGCTCAGCATGGGCTGATAGCATATAATGACTACCTTCAATAGGCATGAAATATTCTGGCTTTAAAAGTCTCATCATTAATTTCAAATCTTCTTGTTTGGCGTGACCACCAGCATGAACATCCATCATTCTATAATTAATAATTTTTGATCCTTGTCTAACTATTTTGTCCATTAAGTTTTGAATACTTCTCTCATTCCCCGGAATAATTGATGATGAAAAAATAACAGTATCACCTTTTTTTAGTCTAATAGATTTATGCTCTCCACTAACTACTCTACTTAAAAAAGCATTTGTTTCACCCTGAGCGCCTGTGCCAAGAATTATTACTTTATCATCAGGAGTCTTTTTAAACCCGGCTTCATCTAATAATACTTTACTATCAAATTTTAAATATCCAATTCCATGAGCAATTTCAACATTGTCATTCATGGTTCTGCCTTCAAGGAATATTCTTCTGTTGTGTTTTGCGGCTAAGTCAAATATCTTCTGAATACGACTAAGCTGAGAAGCAAAGGTTCCAATAATTAATCTTCCTTCAACTTTGTCTATAATCCTACTCATCTCATCTCCAATCGCAGACTCTGACATTTGATAGCCTGGGCTTCTTGAGTCTGTCGAATCCGACATGAGAAGTTTAACTCCACTTTGTCCAATTAAAGCTATCCTATTTAGGTCAGCTGGTTTGTCATTTACTGGAGTGTAGTCAATTTTGAAATCACCCGTGTGAACTATAGTTCCAACTGGAGTATGAATGATAATCGCAAAACTATCTGGAATAGAATGATTTACTCTTAAAAATTCTACTCTAAAATTCTTTCCAAGTTGCACTACTGATTCATCAGTAATTTCAGAAATATTTGTTTTAGGTACTCCTCTGTATCTTTCCATTCTTTTACGAACAAGACCTGCTGTTAATTTACCCATAAACATTGGTGGGTTACCTAATTTTTCCATCAAATGAGGGATAGCTCCAATGTGATCCATGTGGCCATGAGTAATAATTGATCCTTTGATTTGTTCTTTTTTATCTTCAAGATAAGTAGTATTAGGAATAATATAATCTATTCCAGGCATATCTTCATCAGGGAACATCAATCCCATATCGATTGTAATTATTTCCTTGTTATATTCTAGAAGAGTCATGTTTATACCAACCTGTTCAAGACCACCTAAAACGATAATCTTTAATTTATCCTTGTCTCCACCCGTGGAAACAAATTTTGTTTTTTGCATAACAGCGTTAGGATTTTTCTTCTCTACTGTTTTTCTTTGCACATCCCCTGTATTTTTTTTAATTGGGGTTGTGTTTGTTTTTGATTTATATTTTGTGTACATAATGTTTTTTCTTGACTTAATTGTTCTAATATAAGAATATCAAAATAAATAAGTATTTTTATGAGTTCTTAATTAATTTTTACCAAATAATTTTTTTACCAGTATTTATATACCAGTCTGAAATATTTGAAAATCTGTCACTAGGATTTGAGATACTAGTAACATTAAAGTTTTTTATATCTTTTTTTTGAATATATGTGTATATAGGTGAGCTTATAAAAATAGTTGGAACTTCTTCAACTAGAATATCTTGAAACTCATAATACATTTTTTGTCGACTACCTTCATCGCTTATAACTCGTGCTTCAGACAATAGTCTGTCTACTTCGCCATTAAAATAATTGGAAATATTATTTCCCCCCGTAACTGCCTGGCTAGAATGCCAAAATGAATAAACATCAGGATCAAAACTTAGAGATTGGGTGTATAATAGAGCGTCATAGTCTCTGTTTCGAATAATCTCTCCATTAATTTCTTTTGAGCTATATTCATTAACAATTGTTTTAACGCCTATTTCTTCCCAATATTTTTTTATAGCTTCAGCAATTTTTATATTATCTATCGAATTAATAGTAGAAATATTAACAATAAAATATTCTATTTCATCATCATCATTTTCTCTTGTCATCCAAAAGCCTTCTCCTACTTTGATTTCATTTTTTTCTTCCTCATCCTCGTCACCTATCAAGTCTTCGGCAGTTACTGTGGCTAGTGACCATCCGTCTTTCTCGAGAAGATTTAAAGCCTCATTCTTGTCATAGTTATACTTTTTAATATCACCCTTATAAGCAAAGCTATCTGCCAGAATTGGAGACTCGGCCAATCTAGCATTATCAGAAAAAACATCGGCTACAATTTGTTCTCTATCGATGGCAAAGGCAAGCGCTTGCCGTGTGTTCTTTTTTTCTAGAAATGGATTTTCTTTAGAATTAAAATTTAGACTCATTATCTGAGCTAAATTCAATTTATAAAAGTTTAGTGAATTTTGAGCTGCAACCTGTTCTTTAAATTCTTTTGGTAAATAGGCGATTCCATCAACAAGATTTCCGTTTAAGGCTACAATTAGTTCTTCGAAATTCGGGAAAAATTTAAAAACGATTTTCTCTATATACGGTAAAGAACCGTAGTATTTATCGTTAATTTCCAGTTCCATTGAGCTAATCTTACCAAGTGAAGAGTCATTAAAGAAGCCCTTAACTTTATATGGACCTGAACCGATTGGTTTTAAATTCAAATTAACGAGAAGAAAGGATTCTGGGCTTAACTGTTCCCAAAGATGTGCTGGCATTATCCCAAATGTAAGCAAATCCTTAAAAGCAGCGTATGGCTGAGAGAGGCTTATTTTGATTGTTAACTTATCAACCTTACTTACCGATATCCCCGACAAGCTTGATCTAAGAGGTGATTGATATTTTGAATCAACTATTGTGTTTATAGTAAATATCAGATCATCTGCGCTCAATTCTTCGCCATCATGCCAAAGAACGTTGGGCTTAATTTTTATTGTATATTCTTTTTCGTCTTCTGATAAATTAATGTCATCAAGCAGATCTTCTTTTAACCCTCCTTTGCTGTCCCTTTGATAGAGTGAGGAAAAAATCAAAGAAGAAATATCGTTATCAACATCATTTATACTCGAATAAAGAGGATTGATATGTTTAGGCGCACCAATTAATCCCTCTGTATATTCGCCACCACTAACTGGTGTTATTTCTAAATGTGTCATATAAAAAGAAACCGCTACAAAAGATATACTAGTAAAAATAAGAAATGTACTTATTTTTATTGCGAGTGCTTCTTTTTTGTTCAAGTATTTACCAATGTATTTGAACTGTTTTAGAGTTGGGATCTTTGATTTAGAAAGAGAATAAACAAGTTTTTTATTAAAATCAAAATTGGCACCAGGAGTATTCCCTTTGTGCTTTTTGGTTAAATACTTTTTTTTGAAAGTTGTTATTATATTCTTCAAATATCTCAACATAAAATTTAAAAAACCAATTCTCTTTAGCAATATTGTTGATTATTGAGTAAATAGATTAAAATAGAAGACTTGCAACAGAAATGGTAAAGAATAAAAATGCAAGAACAATTGTTGCTTTAAAAAGAGTTTTATCTAAACCTCTTTTTGTACTAAAGTTGTTTCCCCCACCTCCACCAAATAAACCAGATACTCCTCCTCCTCTATTTTGAAGAAGTATTACTGTTATTAGTAAAACGGAAACGATGATTTGCGAATATTGAAATAATTTCATATCAAATTATACTATTTTTTAACTTCAGTCACAATCGCTGCCATTATCTCTTTGTTGTTTTGTGACAAGTCGGCCATGATTTTTCTATCGACTTCGATGTTGTTTTTCTTTAGCGCGTCAATAAATCTAGAATAACTAAGAGCGTGCTCTCTCACAAAAGCATTAATCTTAATCTGCCAAAGACTTCTGTTTACTCTTTTTTTCTTTCTTCTATCCATGAATGCATGAGATCCGGCATGAAGAACAGCTTCTTTAGCTTGCTTGATTTTATTCTTTCTTCCCCACTTATAACCCTTAGTTTTAGCTAGGAGCTTATTTCTTTTTTTTACATGGTTTGGTCCTCTTTTTACTCTTGGCATATATTTTAAAATCTAAATCTCTTTAAACAGAATTTAGCGTAATTATTTTTGAATTAAAGTTCTGATTGTTTTTATAAAACTTGGGCTTGAATCAATGTCTCTTCTTTTATTCCTCTTTGTTGTACCTGATTCACGTGCATTAAAATGAGCCTGTCCAGCTTTTCTTTGCTTGACTTTCTCTGTTTTTGTAACTTTAAAGCGCTTTGCAGTGGCTTTGTGTGTCTTCATTTTTGGCATATCCTTTATCTAAAACAAAAAGCAGGCTAAAATAGAACCTGTTCTTCTATATTAATTTTTTTTATTTACCAATAGTATATTAAACCTTCCTCCTTGTTTTGTCAAGTCCTGCTCTCTCAGTAGCTCAAACTCTTTAACTGCATCGAGCTCGGCAACAAAATTCTTGATTGTCTCCACCGCCTTGTCTGGATGAGCTTTCTCTCTACCCTTTAATATTAAGACAATTTTAAGCTTATTCCCTTTTTCAAGGAATTTTTTAGCTTGAGCCAGTCTAAACTCAAAATCATGCTTAGATATTCTTACAGATAGCCTAACCTCTTTAGTATCGACCTTTTTCTGTTGCATTCTCTGTTTGTGAGCCTTTTTCTCTGATTCGTACTTAAATTGGCCATAATCCATGATTTTGGCTATAGGTGGGACTGCTCTTGGATTTACCTCCACTAGGTCCTGTTCAAGCTCTTTGGCAATCGCAATGGCCTTTAGAGTGTTAATTTCACCAATCTGCTCCCCTTCTTCTCCAATCAAAAAAACCGTCTCAGATCTAATCTGGTCGTTTGTATAAAAATGCTTTTCTATTTTCGGTTTCGCCTTCTTCCAGGATCTTCGCATAAGTTAAAAGTATTATTTTTCAATAAATTCTCTTTTGTAATTTATTATAATAAATTGATGAGATTATTTATTTGTTATCTTATATTACAATAAACTTTTCAATAAATCAATAGACAATGAATTCTACTAAAAAATCAGATCATATAATAAAACTCCCAACAATTGTTGAGAATTTTATTATATCTGAGCTCCAAAGTAGATGGTAGTCAAACCTATTTTAGGGCTAGGCTATTAAATGAAGTAAAGCAAATTTATTTAAAAGATTAATTACCAGCTTTTTGGTTTATGAAATTTTCCAATCTTATCAGTTAATTCGTCTGGAAATTGTAATTTTGGCAGCACTTTTGAGAATATATATTTTATATTAGAAGAAGCCTTTTGTAATTTTTTGTTAGTTTTTGGATATGGATTTAAAATTTCAACCGTTTTTCCTAGCTCATTCTTCACAATCCTTAAAGCTCCAGATAAATCAGAATCATTTGATATCACAATAGCAACGTCAAATAAATCTTTATGAGCATCATTTACTAAGCTTATTCCTAAATTAACATCAGAACCCTTCTCTTCCGTTTTTTTAATTAAAACATATTGAGGTTTTGGATAATTATCATCGTCGGCTAAAGGCATTAACTTATCATATAAATCAAAAAATGAAATTAATACTTTTTGCCTTATGCCTTTTTTGTTTTTAGAAACTAGGGGTCTTCTTACGATATTTTCCTGAAAGGATCCTAGTGTTTTTCTAAAACTTGGCAATGTTTGCAAGGCTCTAAGATATATTTGTTGATTGATAGGACTTTCTTTGTCATCTCTTCTTTCTTTTACTAGTGCTGTAAAATAATTGATTTTAGTAATATTATATTTTGGATAATAAAATTTACATAATTTTTCCAAGTCTAACCATTTATGTTTGCCTCCTTTTAGAGATCCATAAAACAAATTAAATCCATCTATATAAACACAGGCATTTTTTATTTCAGTCATGAAAGTTTTTAGATAAAAAGCAAGGACTGCCGAAGCAGTCCCGCGTTCTGCCACCGAAGCAACAGAAGTAGTATGATTATATTATACATTGTTTTTGTAAAAAGTCAATAATTTAAAATAACCATAAATGGACGGTAGTCAAACTTTTCATTTTTACCCAATAAAAACAGCCCCTTTCGGGACTGCTCTTCTCGTTATGAGCGGGTAACGGGAATCGGACCCGTCTTTCCACCTTGGCAAGGTGATGTAATAGCCACTATACCATACCCGCCTACGCTGAAGCTTCGGCGGGCAGGCCCGCTGATGCTCCTGTTTAACCTTGTTTGCAATAATATGACAGAAAGCCTACCATAAGACAATGTAAATACCTGTAAAATAAAAAGTTAAGAAGTGTTTCTTAGCTAAGATTATTATAAATCATACTTATTTTTTTGACAAGGGCTAATTTTTGAAATATTTTTCCAAAACAATTCTCCATATTTCCATTGTATCATCTTTATAACCCTCTCTATATATCCCAGAAAGTCCTGGATTTGGATTTACTTCTATTACTATAAAATTATCAGGAAAATCAGAATCACCATCAACAAAAATATCAATTCCGCAAACTTTCAATGAAAAAACTTTCATCAACCCGGAAACCCATTTGTTAATTTGCGTTGGTACAACTTTCTTATAATTTTTAATCTCACCTCCTGCAGACAGGTTTGCTTTTGATGATATGTTAATTTTTCTATTCTTGGGGAGAATAGATTCAAGATTAAAACCATTTTTACTCAAAACACCCCTAAAGAAAATATCTGTTTCGAGTATTTTATTTTTCTTTTTAGTTATTTTTTGATTTAGCTCAACCAACAACTCGTCTACCCTTTTCTTCCCATCACCGCGCAAACATGCCGACTTTCTTTGATACATAAATTGTACTCTACCATCAACAGCAAAGATTCTATATTCATCCAGGTTTTTGACCTCTTGAATAATCCCAATTTCAGATATTTTTTCAATTTTAGAAAGATGCTTTAATAATTCTCCTTCTTTATGTATTATCTCGGCTAACAAGCCGGAGCTTGAATCGTTTGGCTTAACAAACACCGGATATTTATCTTGAGCATAATTTAGAGCATCACATATTTCTCTTCCATTTTTTCTATAATCAATATGCTTGTCATTGAGAAAAAAATGCTCGCCCTTGATAGTCCGAAAGCCCTTTTCTTTTAAAATCTTTGTCGTCCATGTTTTATCTTTTGTAATACCGGAGGAAAACGAAAAATTAAGAGGAAAAGTTCCAGGACGCTGATTGCTTGAATAAAATGATTTTTTAGAATTAGAAATTTCCGCTAGATTATTTCCAACACGATCAACGATTTTAAAATCGTATTTATATTTTTTACAAGCTTCTTTTAACATTTGTAGTGAATATGGCAATTCGGGTTTCATTTTTTCTACATTAATTTTTTACCGTTTACTAATTTTTTATCAGGAACAGCCAATACAACCTCTCCTCCATCTTGAACAAAGCCTGTTATTAAAAATTCAGAAATAAAGGGGCCTATTTGTTTTGGAGGGAAATTTACAACTCCAATTATTTGTTTCCCTGCCAACTCATCCTTTGTATATAATTCCGTTATTTGAGCACTAGATTTTTTTATCCCAATTTCTTCACCAAAATCAACTGTTATTTTATAAGCTGGTTTTCTGGCTTCAGGGAAATCATTAACCTCAATAATTGTGCCGACACACAATTCAACTCTATCAAACTCATTCCATGTTATTTCTTTCATATTTTTTCAATTATGCTTACTATCTCCCCGAATGATGATATTATTTTATAAGGTTTACCCTCTTCCAGAGTTTCTCGACAATGAAAACCAAAATCAACCGCAATGGTTTTTAGACCAATCTCATTAGCCTCCATAATATCTCCGAGAGTGTCAGTAATAAAAATACAATCACTAGTTTCTAATTTATATTTTTCAAAAATATATTTGAATTTATCAACTTTAGATTTAGATGCTTTCCTCCCAAGCACTTCTTCAAAATTATTTATTATTCCATTATTTCCTAGATAATCTGAAACATTCTTTTCCTCCCCCGAGGTGACTACAAATAATATACTTTTTTCACCTAGTTTCAAAATAGCTTCCCTAGTTTCTTTTTTTATTTTTAAAAGGGAAATATCGTTACAGATAAATTCACCGTACCCCTTCCAATTTACATTTTTGAATTCCTCTGGAGTATTAAGGTAGAAATTTTTTTTATGCATATCCCTGTAATCTTCTTTCGAAAGACTAATTCCAGAGAAGTCTTTTACTTTTTTTCTATGAAATTCAAAAGTATCATGTATAACACCATCAAAATCAAATAATATTGCTTTCATTTATTTTACAATTTTTAATTTTATTATCTTTACTTCAGTTTCTGAGGATATTCCGATATTATAATATTTAGAATATGTTTCATAAATTTCTTTTTTATTCTTAAACACTTCATGCCCCTTTTTGTCACTTTCATTTAACTCTCCAGAAGTTGTTATGTTGGTAGACAAAACTCTTGCTCTAGCGAATTTATTTCCATTCACATAACACAAAGAAAGCTCATCATTTTCTGAAATGCCTCTTTTATCATTTATCCTCCAAGTATTGGTTTTTTCTCCTTTTAAAATTAAGTCTGGTAGTGGCGCTGCAAATTCTAGTTTTTTCATAATATTTCTAGTCTACGTACGTACGCGCGTACGTACGTTCATTAGTACGTTAACAAAATTTAAAAGATGGGAACCAGACCCATTCCAATTATCATTACTTTTTAAATTTAATGAAAAATCCTTTATTAATTATATAATATTAGGTGTTTTTTGGAAATAGCCAAAAAAAATAAGGCTCTAAACTATAAAACCTTACCTTTTGTGTCAAAACTATTTTTTTAAAGAATCCCTTATTTCTCTCAAAAGGACAATATCCTCAGGAGTCGGAACTACTTTTTCTTTTTCTTCTTCTTTCTTTTTAAATTTATTGATTTGTTTTACAGCTATAAATATTGCGAATGCAATAATAACAAAATCTATGACAGAATTAATAAACATTCCATAGTTTAATGTAACTGCCTCAGCATCACCAGCTGCTTTTTTTAAAGTAATTGCTAAATTTGAAAAGTCTACACCACCCAGCATGACACCTATCGGTGGCATGACAATATCAGATACAAAGGAGCTAACAATTTTTCCAAAAGCTCCACCAATTATAATACCAACTGCCAAATCAATAACATTACCCTTAACAGCAAACTCTTTAAATTCTTTAAACATAAATTTTTATATAAATATTATTTATTAATATAATTAAAAATAAATTAAAATAGTATTACTCTTTAATTACACAAAGATTGTTTTCACACTCCAATTCTCCCGTGAAAACAAAGTCACACTGAATTTTAGGAGGGTTTTTCGTACAATATTCAATTTTTTCTTTTTTATATTTATCAATATTTTCTTTGCTGACAACTTTTATTTTGCAATCTTCGCAATCACTGTAAAAAATAAGGCAATCATCTTTTGAGGTACAAGTCTCCTCTTTTTTGTCTATAACACCAGCGCACTCCAAGTCATCCACGCTCCAACACCTACCTTCACCGCAATCACAACTATAAACCATATTAAATAAACATGATTCACCAAGACTACAAAAGTCTGCGCAAGAATTTGAAAATTTCGTCCATTCTCCACCACTTTCCAGGCAATATTTATATTCCTCCGGATTGTCTTTAATACTAAATTCTAATAGGCTATCGACTTCCTCGACTGGGGGGTTCTCCTTATGTGTTTTCAGAGAAATAAAAAACACCAAAAAAAGAGTGCCAACAATTAAAAAGATATAAGTAATATTTTTGATATTTTGATTCATAAATCCTTTTAGAAAAAACCGTAACATCATAAACGTTGTTTGATAACGTAGTTAAAGATTTCTTAATCACCATCGGAAATTTTTTAGGGTGATTTAATTTTTATTTATTTTCAAATATTTTATTTAAATTTTCGTCGGTAATTCCTAGATTTCATAAAGGGGTCAGGTACCTTTTTTAGGTCTCCCCCTTGATCTCAGGGTGGAGTTAAGTCCTAGTTTTTCTGATATTTTTTTTACCCAATTTTCAAACCCCAAAGGACGGCCTCTCTGTATTGAAAGTCTAATTTTCTCCAATTCCTCGTTTTCATTTTTCTGTTTTTGGTTAACCCATTCTAAATAATTTTCATCATACTGAAGTGGCCACTTTGATAATAATTTATTTTGTTCAATGCTCCCTTTTTCTCTAATCCACAAACTAGACCATCTCCAATCCTCGGCTCTTTTAACTAGTTTGGCTCTAAGTGGATTTCTTTCAATATATCTAGATAGTTTTAAAAAATAATCATCATTACTAACAGGAAATGACTTAAATCTTCCTTAATAAACGTGTCCACGTCCAATAGTGTTGTAATACGTATGATATCTCTGAGTATGGGTATGCGTCATCCAACGCATAAATTTTGATAAATCTTCTCCTTTTTTAGGAGAGAGAGAGCAAAATGCCAATGATTGGGCATTATGCAAAATGATAATATTTTAATTGAGGGAAATTTTTCTTTAGCCTCAAAAATTATTTTTTCGAATGCCAAAAAATCTTTATCTTTGTTAAATATTTTTTCTCTGCCGTTGGCACGATTTATTACATGATATATCATCCCATCTTCGGCAGCTCGTATTATTCTTACCATACTGGAATGATATCATAATTAATAAGAAAAGGTACCTGACCCCTTTATTCTTT
>JAQIDC010000066.1 GCA_027858235.1 Patescibacteria group bacterium
AGCGAGTAGCAGGAAATTGGCGTATGGCAGATGCTGGTAAGCGCACCACATTATACAAAATTTGATGGGGCCTGCGAGCGGTAGCGAGTGGTCACAGCAAATTTTGTATAACTCGTTATTATGTGAACTTGCTGAAAAATAATAACTGAATATTGTTAATTATGTGAACTTATGTTATTATATATATTAATTTCATTTTAACATAAACTAAATGAATATAAAAGAATTGCTTGATAAAATTGAAAATGAGCTTAAATTGAGAAATTACAGTGAACAAACAATAAAAAGCTATTTGTCTTCTCTAAAAGATTATTTTATATACATTAAAACGGTAAGTAATCTGCCTGATATTTCACTTATAAAAAAATACTTATTAGAGAAGAAAGATAAAGGCCTATCTCCACAGACTATTAATCTTTATCTCAATTCTATAAAATATTTCTATCGGGATATTTGTAAATCCAATAAAAAAATTGATATAAAATTTGCCAAAAGGTCTTTAAAAATTCCAGTTGTATTGTCTAGAAAAGAAATTCAATTAATTATTGAGTCATGCTCTAATGAAAAACATAAATTATTACTTGGCCTAAGTTATGGGGCAGGTTTAAGAATAAGCGAGACCCTTAATTTGAAACTAAAGGATGTCTCTATTGATGAATTAGTAATTCACATCAAAGACGCAAAAGGCAAAAAAGACAGAATTACCATTATTCCAGAGTCATTAATCCCCCATTTATCTAAACAGTGTTCTGAAAAAGAAAACAATGACTATGTTTTCGAAAGTAGTCGTGGGGGGAGATTAACTCAAAGATCTGCTCAAAAAGTTTTTGAAAAATATCTCAAAGTTTCTTCAATAAATAAACCGGCCACCTTTCACTCACTTAGACATTCTTTCGCCACCCACCTACTTGAAAATGGAGTTGATATTAGATATGTACAAGAGCTTTTGGGTCATGCTAACATTAGAACAACGCAAATATACACAAAGGTGACAAACCCAATTTTAAAAAATATTAAAAGCCCATTAGAATAATATGCCAACACTCGCGTTTAACAAGAAAGCTAGATATGACTTTGAAATTACCGAAACCTTTGAGGCCGGGATGGTTTTGTTTGGTCATGAGGTGAAATCGATGAAAGAAGGGCATATTAGTTTAAAGGGAGCTTATATTGTTACTCAAAAAGGGAATAAAATCTTACCTGACTTTGTTTTACGAAAAGCTCGTGTTAGTCCTTATAAAAAAGCTAATACTTCTGATTATGACCCAGAGAGAGATAGAAAATTATTACTCAATAAGAAAGAAATAAACTATCTAATCGGTAAATATAAAGAAGGAGGATTTTCTTTGATTCCAATTAAGATTTATACCAAAAAAAGTCTTATTAAACTTGAGTTTGGTTTAGGTCGAGGAAAGAAAAAACATGACAAACGAGAGGATATTAAGAAAAAAGACGTTGAACGTCAAATGCGAACATTGACAAAATATAAATAGTATTACATAATATAGTTCCTGGGGATGCCAGGCTTCGATAATTAGAATACTTTATTACATTCAGTACGTGTTTCTCGAAAGTCACGCCAAAAATTCGAATAACATAAGTGCAAAATCTGCATTAAGCAAAGTGAGCTTTAAAATGCCTGCTTTCGCTCCTGTTGCCGCTTAATAGCCGCGACCATTTGTTCCAGTGATTTCTAATAACTGGTTACGAGTGTCATTCGCTTAGAATAGGCCAAACTTCCTCTCGAGGGTATGGATGAAAATTAAGAGATCGTTGTGAATGCTTTTGTTGGATTTTCTACATACACAACTAAACAACAAATCCATCTATTTCTGTAAAATTGTACTAAAGTTCTTGTTAGACAGGGGTTCAACTCCCCTCATCTCCACAACATAAAAATATCCAGCTTTGCTGGGTATTTTTTTGTTTTGGTGCATGAGGTCAGAGTTGAATCTCAGAAAAAGTATGAATAATAATATCCTCGAATTAACAAAAACAAACACCGCAAATAACTAAAGCTTTTAGAAAATCGGGTGTTGGGGTTCACCCCTTCAACTCCCCTCATCTCCACACTTCGACACGTAGTAAAATTCACTTACGTTTTAATTTTACTACTTGCTCAGTGCAGGCCTGGGGACATGACGACATGTAGTCGAAGTGTGTCCTGAGCTTGCCGAAGGGCAAAATATCTGCGCTCATCACTTACTCAGTGCTGGGCGTTTTTATTTCACAAATATGTTATTATTTAATCAAGAAGTTGTTCTGTCTACTCTAAATTTAATGAAGTGAGCCTGTCGTGAGCCCAGTCGAACGACTTACCGAAGGGCTAATGTTTATATGCAAAATTTAACTTATATATTATTATGCTCTGACAACTCTTTTTATGTTGGTCATACATCGGATTTAAAAGAAAGGATTAAAAACCATACTGCTGGAACCGCATCAATTCACACCAAAAACAGAAGACCAATAAAATTGGTTTACTATGAAAAATTCTCCAGCAAAATAGAGTCTATCGAAAGAGAAAAACAATTGAAAGGCTGGTCAAGAACTAAAAAGATTAATTTAATTAAATTTGGACACCCTAATGTTTTAAAATAAATACTCCCCTCATCTCCACACTTCGACACGACCATTCGCTTCGCTCAGGCCTTGCTCAGTGCGGGCCTTTTTGGTATCGTTTTTTTATATAATAAGAAGTGTGCCCTGAGCTTGCCGAAGGGCTAAAATATCTCCTCTCATCACTTACTCGGTACTAGGCTTATATTTTTATAAATATGCTATAATCTAATTATAATATCTCAGAAAACAATATGAAAACTAAAATTATAATATTTCTAGTACTTTTATTCCTGGGCATTGGATCTTATGGCTATTATTGGTATTCGGGTCTAATTACCACAAACAATCAGGCACAAGCTGTTCTGAGCCAAAATGAAGAACTAAAAAACCAAGCTCAAGACTACAAGACACTCAAAGAATCTGTAATCTCTGAAAAAAATAGATGCCAAGTATTTATTAGCCAAGAAAAAGGTGATTTTGGTGATTTTGAATATTGTAAAGACTATATTACATGGACACAGAATCTAAATTTAGAATAGTATACATTATAATGTATACATAAATATATTTCAGTTTCCCCTTGATTTTTTATAGTTTTTAATGTAAATTGTATTTAAGAAAAGAATTTGATTCTTTTTTTATTTTTTGTAAAATTAGAGTTCATCTATAAAATAGCTGCTGATTATTTTTGAGGATTTTTTGAGCGAAAAATCAGAAAATTTTGGAAGAATAAAAATATTATTTTGAGTAAATTTTGTGGTTTTATAGCCAAAAAAGACCTAAAATGAACTGTAGATATTTTATAGATAGACTCTTAGCCCGGGTGGTGAAATTGGTATACACGAGAGACTTAAAATCTCTTGGCCGCAAGGCCGTGCGGGTTCAAGTCCCGCCCCGGGCACAACGGAAAACTAGCTTATCAAAGCTAGTTTTTTGTTGTGCTTGGAGCGGACGCAGAACCCGCTGTTGGGACCAGTTTAAGGAGATTGGATAAGTTGCTTGCCAGAATGATATCTCAGAAAATAAATAATCACTTACGATTGAGTTGTTGGGGTTCACCCCTTCAAGTCCCGCCCCGGGCACATAAAAAAGAGATAGACATTTGTCTGTCTCTTTTTTATTTGTTTGGGGCGGGGAATGAACCCGAGAACAAGGGTTTGGAGGCCGTGTGAGGCCGACATGCAGATTGACGTCAAAGACGGCCATCTGCCAAGTCCAAAGCTAAACGTGCTATACGAGCTTCTATAAATTCATCGCTTACGATTGAGTTGTTGGGATTCATCCCTTCAAGTCCCGCCTATATCAAAAATTTCCGAAGAAAAAAGCCCCGGTTTTAAGGGGGCTTTAATAAGCGACTGATTTAATCTTAACGTCTAGAGGTTGAATTGTTTTTTTTGGTTCATTTTCTACTATACAAGTATCAAAGATCGTATGGTTGTAAAATAAACTATTCTCGATAAAATCAATCACTTAAGAATTATATTAACTTAATATAGATTTTTGTCAATTACCCCCACTCACTCATCAATTCATCATTTATCTCAGCAACTTCATCTTCCTCTAGTTCATCATCTCCGTTACTGCTCACTACTTCTTCCTCTCCGAGCTCCATTTTAAAATCACTTGAGCTAACTAATATTATTTCATTTTTTCTATTTTGCTCTTTATTTATTATTCCGACCTCATCTTTGATTTCATTATCATTTGTAACCAGAACTATACCTTCATCCGGGTCTTCCTCTCTAGCTATTTCTACTATTTTGTCATCTGCTGACGCGTAATGCACATCTCTGGGGCTATAAACAACCTTTAATCTATCTTCTTCATAAGAATCACCCATTTGACTATTGCTGTCAAAAACTAAGGTAACTTTTTTCCTATTATCCTCTAAAAAATCTTTAAGCAAATCAATTAATATTTCATTAAAATCGCTTTCCTCTAAAAGACCTAGGTCTCCGGCTAAATTATTTCCATCTATTAAATAATACATAAGGTGATAGTCTACTCTACAGAGACCAAATTATTAATAATTACATCTTAAAAAATTTTATACCAATTTATTTTTAAAGTCAACAAAAAAAAGACCATTTTTTCTAATGGTCTTTTTTTGAAAGTGTTTTATTATTCCTGTCCGCCGGTAGGCATGGCGATATTCCACTCTCTAAGCTTTCCTACTACAGCCCTATTGGAAAGGGTCATTACAGCATAGCTTCTATATTCTTCTGATTTAATCTGTTTTTCAATTTCTGGTGTCGCTTGATATTGCTTCACAAGAGATTCTAAATATTCGTCGATTTCTTTTTCTGTAACTACTATTTTTTCGATTTTTGCTATCTCTCTAATAATTAATGAAGCCTGAACTCTTTTCACAGCATCTGGAAGCATTTCCATAACCAAATCATTCCTCGATTTTTTCAAGCTGGAAAGATAGTCTTCAAACTTTCCTCCTTGTTTAGTAACATTTTGCTCAAGCTCACCAATCATAGTTTCAGCCTCATGCTGGACTAACATTTCTGGCAGGTCACCAAATTTTGTTTTAGCAACTACTCTTTCAATTACTTCTCTCTCGGCTACTTGTCTTGCTTCATTTTTCTTTCCTGCTTGAATATTGTTCGTAATATTTTTCTTTAAGTCTTCAGCACTTTTGAAATGAAGCTTTTTAGCTAATTCATCATCTAGTGGAGGTAATACTCTATCAAAAACATCTTTCACTTCTACTTTGAACTCAACATTTTTCCCCGACAAATTTGCCTGATGATGGTCTGATGGATAGTGAACTTCAAATTCTCTTGTATCTCCTTTTTTGGCGTCAATCAACTTCTTGTCAAAACCAGAGACCATATAATCTTTACCAACAATAATGGTTGTCTCTTTTGCTTGTCCTCCTTCAACTGGAACCTTGTCTAGAAACATTTGGATATTTAGAATAAGCTTATCGCCATCTTTTATTTTTTCCCCAGAAACTGTTTCTTTAACATGCATCTCTCTCAAGTGATCGAAAGTTTTCTCCAATTCTGCATCATCTAATTTAACCTCTTTTTCTTTTATTCCTAACTCCTTATATTTTCCTAATTCAATACTTGGGATTATCGACATTTTCACTGTAAATATAAGTGGATTTTCTGGAGCTAACTTAACAATAGCTATATCAGGTTGTCCGATAGCGTCTGTAGTGTTCTTTGAGATAACTTCTCCCAAAACAGTATTAATGGCAATTCTAGCTGATTCGTCCATGATGGACATCTCACCAACTTTTTGTTTTATAATATCGTATGGAGCCTTACCATCTCGGAATCCTTCTATTTTTACTTCCTTGGCTATTTTTTGAGCCCCTTTTTCTAAATATGGTGTAAACTCTTCTTGACTCAATTCTACTGTCAACTCAACTTGAGCTTTATCTAGGTCTTTTTTTTCTACTTTCATAATATATTATTTAATAATTAACATTTTTTAGGGAGAAGTTTTTAGCTTCTCCCTGTTTTTTTATTTTTTTACAAAATTACTTGGAACAAGATAGTAATCAGCAGGATTGATATTTAACTCTTTCTTTATCTTTCTTAAAGCTTCGTAATACCAATCCATATTCAGAGCATTCGGCTTAAGCCTTGATTTAAGAAATTCATGATATATTCCTGGATTAACAGGTACTACATCGACATTCATTAACTCAAGTTCTTTTATTAGTACAGAAACAGGTTTTCTCATTATCAGCTCCTTTAATGTTAGGCTGCTTTTGTTTTAAGTAAGTTCTTCAAAAATTTTACATTAACAAACCAACAACAAGTAATGCTACAATGTTCAATATTTTAATCATCGGATTGATAGCAGGTCCTGCAGTGTCTTTGTAAGGATCTCCAACTGTATCACCTGTTACAGCAGCTTTGTGAGCTTCTGAGCCTTTACCGCCATGGTGACCATCTTCAATATATTTTTTAGCATTATCCCAAGCACCCCCACCTGATGTCATTGAAATTGCTACAAATATTCCTGTAATAATTGAGCCCACAAGAAGTCCACCTAAAGCTTCGACTCCTAGGAAAACGCCTACTATAATAGGAGTAGCAACTGGGATTAACGCAGGTACAATCATTTCTTTAATAGCTCTCTTCGTTACGATATCAACTGTTCTTCCGTAGTCAGGTTTTTCTGTTCCTCCCATAATTCCTGGTTTTTCTTTGAACTGTTTTCTGACATCCTCAACTACTGCCCCAGCAGCATCACCAACGGCTTGCATTGAAAGTGCTCCAAAGTAATATGGAAGAAGTCCACCAATAAATAATCCAGCTAAAACATATGGATTTGAAATACCAAAATCTGTGCCTGCTCCAACAATATGTTCAAAATCAGCAAATAAAACTAGCGCAGCTAAGGCAGCTGAACCGATAGCGTATCCTTTTGTAACAGCTTTTGTAGTGTTTCCTACAGCGTCTAGTGGGTCTGTGATGTTTCTTACATCGTCCCCCATTTCTGCCATTTCAGCGATACCACCAGCATTGTCAGTAATAGGACCATATGAATCAATAGCAACAATAATACCAGCCATTGAAAGCATTGCCATTGCAGCGATTGAAATACCATAAAGGCCAGCCAATGAATGAGCTCCAAGAATAGCTGCAACTATAACAATGATAGGAGCAGCTGTTGATTTCATTGAAACAGCAAGCCCTATGATAACATTAGTTCCATGACCAGTTTCTGATGCTTTTGCAATATCTCTAACTGGTCTAAAGTCTGTAGATGTATAATATTCAGTAATCAGAACAAGCGCAGCAGTTACTGCTAGCCCAATTAATGAAGACAAATAAATACTCATAGTGCTATATAAACCATTGCCAGTCATGAAATAGTTTGTAAGAGGATAAAAAGCAGCGGCAGCAATAAGCCCAGATGTTCCTAACCCAATATATAATGCTTTCATAATCTTTCCGTCTTTTCCAAGTCTAATCAATAGTGTCCCAACGATTGAAGCAAAAATTGAAACAGCTCCAATTGCCAGAGGAAATACTATAGCATTGTCAAAAGAAACAAAAGTTAATGAAGCAAGAAGCATAGCAGCAATTGTAGTTACGGCGTATGTTTCAAAAAGGTCAGCAGCCATTCCAGCACAATCACCTACACTGTCACCAACATTATCAGCAATAACAGCTGGGTTTCTTGGATCATCTTCAGGAATACCAACTTCAACTTTTCCAACTAAATCAGCTCCAACATCAGCAGCCTTTGTGAAGATTCCTCCACCAAGTCTAGCAAATATAGAAATAAGTGAGCCACCAAAACCAAGTCCTATTAAGTCAACAACATCTTTTGAAACAAAGAAATAAAAGCCAGCAGTCCCAAGAAGAGCTAGTCCAACTACAAGCATTCCTGTAACTGTTCCACCTTGAACAGCAACTTTGAAAGCTTCTTTCATTCCAGTTCTCGCAGCCTCAGCTGTTCTAACATTTGCTCTAACTGAAATATTCATCCCAATATAACCTGTGATACCAGACAAGAAAGCTCCAACCAAAAAAGCGAAAGCTGTCATCCAACCCAAAGGCTCAGGCATAAATCCTAAAAACAAAAATAAAACTACAGCAACAATACTAATAGTAGTGTACTGTCTGTTTAGATAAGCCTTGGCTCCTTCTTGAATAGCTTTAGCTATATCTTGCATTTTTTCGTTCCCAGCAGGGAGCTTAACAATTGAAGCTGCTAAATACAAACCGTAAACGATGGCCAGTACGGCGCTTCCTAGAATCAAAAATGTAATTGTCATACTTTTTCTTTTTAAAAATTATTATTTATAAATTATTTTGTTTCTTTCTTTTCCTTTTTCCCCTGTGCTGAGCTTGTCGAAGTATCTTTTTTCTCCTTCTTCTCTTTTTTCCCCTGTGCTGAGCTTGCCGAAGTATCTTTCTTCTCAGTTTTTTCCTCTTTTTTCCCCTGTGCTGAGCTTGCCGAAGTATCTTTCTTCTCAGTTTTTTCCTCTTTCTTTCCCTGCGCTGCCTGCCCGTCCTCTGGCGTGGAGCTTGTCGAAGTATCTTTTTTCTCCTTCTTCTCTTTTTTTCCCTGTGCTGAGCTTGTCGAAGTATCTTTCTTTTCTGCTTTTACTTCATCTTTCTCTTTCTTCTCTTCGTCTGAATTATCTTCTTCAACTTCTTCATCGTCTTTCTTCACCACATCTTCTCCATCATTCATAACAACATCAATCTTCCATCCTGTTAGACGTGCCGCTAATCTAGCATTTTGCCCACCTTTACCTATCGCAAGTGAAAGTTGATCTTCATTTACATGGGCAATTGCTTTCTTTTCTTCTTCATTCGTTGTGATACTTAATATTTTTGCTGGAGACAGGGCGTTGGTTATATATTTTTCTGGATTTTCATCATATTGAACAATATCAACCTTTTCACCTCCAAGCTCAGAAATAACAGTTTGAATTCTTGATCCACGCTGACCAACACAAGAACCGATTGGATCTACATTGTCAGATTCGGTGTGGACAGCGACTTTTGAACGAGAACCAGCTTCACGTGCAACTGATTTTAGTTCGATTAGTCCATTTGAAATTTCTGGTATTTCAAGATAAAAAACTTTTCTCAAAATTTCATCAGATGTTCTTGATAGAATAATTTCTGGTCCCTTTGAGCTTGTCCTTACTTCTTTTATAAAAACCTTAATCCTTTCCCCTGGAGCATAATTCTCTCCATAAATTTGTTCATCTTGGGGTAGGATACCAACAGTTTTGCCAAGATCAACAAGGACAACTCTCCCTTCTCTCCTTTGGACAACACCAGAAACAACTTCTTTTTCTTTGTCTTTAAATTCAGTCATAACCATATCTCTTTCTGCTTCCCTTAATCTTTGAATAATAACTTGCTTAGCGGTTTGAGCTGCCATTCTTCCATAAGTGCTCGGGACTGCCAACTCGGTAATTATTTCTTCTCCAATTTTTGCGTCTTTCTTAATTAACTTCGCTTCAGTAATCTGCAAATCAGTTTTTGGATTAAATCTTTTTACTTCTTCTTCTCCTTCTGCTAATTCTGGCTTTTCTACTTCCTCAACTTTAATTGGGTCGCCATTTTCATCTAGCTCCTCTTCAGGAACGTCGTCTACAACTGTTTTTACATCAAAAACTTTAGACTCAGCAGTATCTGGACTAAACTCAACTTTAATATTCTGATTTTTCTCACCATAATCTTTCCTATAGGCTGCTGCTAAAGCCGATTCTATAGTACTAATTACAGCATCGTAACTCAAACCTTTCTCGTCACAAATCATTTTGATAGCGCTTATTAATTCACTCATATTTTTGACTCACGTGAGAGTGAGGCATCCCGCTAGCAACAAAGTGGCGTAGCGGGATTTTCTTAGAACTAGTCACTTATAATGACAGCCTTAAACCAACCTTTTCTCTCCCGTTTTTTTAGATATTTAAAAGGGCTAATTGTAATAAATACAACTAGCCTTATGACCCTAAATTACCATAGTAAAATAGAAAAGTCAAGCAAATTTTCTTTTTGTATGTTTATTGACAATATAAATTTTCAGTGATAATCTCATTTTATATTTGCTCATTACTCAAAGGAGAAATCATGTATATTATTACTTTAATAGAAGGAAGCGATTTATTGGAAGATGATAAAATTCTTTTAGACCGCTTAAAATATAGCTTCGAAAACAACGAAACTCCACCTGAAATTTCCAGAGAATCATACGAAGAGTTTATTGCAAAATTTCAAAAGTTAACGTTCGATAATAGAAAAATCGAACTGAGATTAATTCAGACTGATAAGCTTAAAATTTCCATTAATTGGGCAAACAGTGCTGAAATGGTTATTCCCTTGGACCAAAGAAAGAAAAAAAATTTTGTAAGCAAAGGATTGAAAAGTCGCAAAAGAGCTCGAAGTAATTCTGCAAGATAATGAAAAAGCCAGTCGCAATGACTGGCTTGTTTTTTGTTTATTATAAGAACATTGTTAAGCTGGATAATACCCTTTTCTCCCTGATTTTATTAACCACGGATACTCAACACCTCTTCTCCACGCATCAGCCAAGACAGTGTCTTTGCAATCACCAGATGCAACCACTAGACTATTATTGCAAGAAAGTGTTGCTGAGAACCGAGGTTTTTTTGTAGGCGGAGATAGGTGATTTTTATACTTATCCTCCATCAAGCGACTTATTTGCTGAAAAAAATTTTCTTCCGTCTCAATTTGCCGCAGAATACGTAATATTGTGTTTATTCTATCAGTCTCCGATTCAAACATTACAAGACACAAATCATTTTCACAAACATCCTTTTTTTGCTCTGTCTTAAATCTAAGTGACATCAAAGCATAAAACATAGAAACCTCTGAATCCATTATCTCTAAATATCTGCAATCATTAAATCCTCCAAGTTTATTTGCCTCTACCACATATTCAGCTGAACAAGGAACTAGATTATCAAAAGCACTCATTATCTCCTCCTATGTATGAGTAATAAAATGATCGATTATTTTTCTTGTATCTTAAGCTATCTAAACTTCCAAGTCAATCAAAAAAGCACTCTCGAAACCGAGAGTGCTTTTTCTATATAGAAGTTTTATCTCTTATTAAATCCACCTGACCTTTGTGGTCTTCCATTACTTGGTCTTCCACTTCTATCTCCTCCGCCAGCTCCATTGCCTTCCTGTTTACCTTTCTCATCCTTCCAAAGAATTTCGTTTTCAGGTAATCCTTTCAAGGTTAGATTTACTCTCCCTTTATCATCAATTTCTTTAACCTTTACCCAAACCATATCACCTTCAGAAACAAAATCGCTTGGTGCTCCTATTCTGTATGGAGCAAGTTCACTGACGTGCGCCATTCCATCTTTTCCAGGAAGCAATTCGATAAAAGCACCGAAGTCTAGAATTCTAACTACTTTACCGTGATAGATTTCTCCAGCTTCTATGTCTTTTACAATGCTTTTAACCCAATCAATTGCCTTCTCTGTTCCTTTGGCCTCAACACCAGAAATATAAACAGTACCGTCATCATCAATATCAATAGTAACATTACATTCGTCAATTATAGCATTAATTATTTTTCCACCTGGACCAATAACATCTCTAATTTTTTCAGTATCAATTTTGAAGCTAGTAACTCTTGGAGCATGCTCAGAAAGTTCTGCTCGAGGTGCTTCAATTGCAGCATTCATAACATCAAGAATTTGTAATCTAGCTTTGTATCCTCTTTCAAGAGCTTCCTTAACAATATCCTGACTTAATCCAATTGATTTTGTATCAAGTTGAATAGCAGTAATACCTTCAGTTGTTCCTGTTACTTTGAAATCCATTCCACCTTGACCATCTTCAATATCTTGAATATCAGTTAATATTTTCCATTCGCTCATATCTCTGCTAGAAGCCATACCAATTGCAATACCGGCAACAGCTCTCTTGATTGGCACGCCAGCATCCATAAGAGTCATACTTGAAGCACAAGTTGAAGCCATTGATGAAGATCCATTTGAACCAAGAGTTTCACTTACAACACGAATTGTATATGGAAAATCATCTTTTGAAGGGATGACTGGTTCCAAAGCTTTTTCAGCCAAAGCACCATGCCCAATGTCACGTCTTCCAGGCCCTCTGTTCGGTCTTGCTTCTCCAACTGAAAATGCTGGGAAGTTATAATGATGCATAAATCTTTTTTGTGTTTCTCCTTCAATACTATCAATAGTTTGTTCAAGTCCGGGTCCCCCTAAAGTTGTTATAGACATTACTTGAGTTTCACCACGATTGAAAAGTGAAGTTCCATGAGTTCTTGGTAATAATCCAACTTCAGAATAAAGATCTCTAATTTGATCGAATGCTCTTCCATCAACTCTTTTATTATCTTTCAATATTCCTTCAGTAACTGCATCGTCAACAAATTTTTCAACTAATTTTCCAATAGCCATTGATCTCAATGTTTTTGAAATTTCCTTGTCAAATAAATGTTTATCGAGACCATGCTTAATAGCGGCGACTGCTGCTTTTCTTTCAGTCATTTTATAATACTCAACATCAAATACAGTTTTCTTTGTATTCTCTGCAAGCCAAGCTTGTGCAATTTCTAGAACTTTTTCTTTTTCTGCTTCAGCTACTTTTTCTTCAGGGCTAACAAGTTTTTCTCTTACAGTAACTTTTTTAACCTCAACTTCAGCTTTTAGTTTTTCAATCAAATCAATTGCTGGTCTCATTCCTTTCTGTCCAGCAACAATAGCCTCATACATTATATCTTCTTTTGTTTCCTGGGCACCAGCCTCAATCATCAAAACTCTTTCTTTTGTTCCGGCCACGATTAAATCAAAGCTACTCTCTGCTCTCTCCTCATAAGTAGGATTGAAAACAAAACCGCCATTAATTTTTCCAAGTCTAATTCCAGCAATTGGTCCGTCCCATTTAACACCCGAGATAGATAGAGCGGCTGATGCTGCAACCAAAGAAACAATATCAAAATCATTTTTTTGATCAACGCTCATAACAGATAACACTACTTGAATATCTTTTCTTGAAGATTCATCAAATAAAGGTCTGATTGTTCTATCAATCATTCTCCCAGTTAATACTGATTCATCTGTTGGACGACCTTCTCTTTTAACCCACTTTGAACCTTTAATCATTCCAGCTGCGTACAACTTCTCTTCGAAGTCTACCATTAACGGGAAATAATCGATTCCATCTCTCTCATATGCTGACTCTACAACTGTAGCCAGAATAACTGTATCACCGTATTGAACGGTTACAGCAGAATTAGCTTGCAGGGCTAATTTACCTGTTTTGATTGTTAGCGTTCGGCCAAGCCAATCACAAGAAAACACTTTTTCTTTGTTCATTTGTTTTTGCTCTGACCAATAAACTTTAGGACTACATGAACCAATGTTCATACAGCACTATGTGTTTACCGGCCAGATTATTATTTTTTAATTCTTAATTTTGAATTTCGATTTAATTTAAAATTATTCAATAATTAATTAAATATTCTTTCAAAATTCAAAATTAGAAATTTAAAATTAAATTTCTATTTCCCTAAAAGAAATCTTTTATCGTCACTTAAGTCAATAAAATCATCTGAAATTTCAACTAACTTTCCTGAAGCAGTTTGTCTAAATGCCATTACTTCAACTAAACAACCAGTTGTTGATTTCAAATAATCTACAAGAGGAATATAGTCTCCGTCTCCAGTGATCAAAATAATAACATCCAGATTCTGTGCCAACTTAATAGCATCAACAGTTATCCCAACATCCCAGTCGCCCTTCTTGGCTCCACCTGCAAAAATCTGCAAATCTTTCATATTTACTTCAAAACCTTGTTTATCAAGTGCTTCGAAAAATGGAGTTTCTTCACCTTGTTCTGTTCGAACGACATAGGCAATCGCTCTAATTAACTTTCTGTCTGCAACTGCAGCTTTTAAAACTTCTTTAAAATTTACTCTTTTTTTATAAAGATTTTTTGCTGAATGGTACATGTTTGATACATCTACCAAAACACCAACTCTTTGATCTTTGTGTTTTATCATATATTTATATAAAAAGGGACGAAAAACGTCCCTAATTGATTATTTTGTTCCTTGGGCTTCTTCTTTCGCTTCTCTTGCTTCTTCTTTAGCTAAATCGCTAGCCATCAAAGCTTCATCTTCAGCTTTCTTTATTTCTTCTTCTTCAATAAATTTCTTAGCAATCTTCAGTTTTAGTCTTTTAGCAACATCTTTAAAGCTCACTTCGTCTTCTTTTTGTAAATACTTAAGCAATCTTCTTCTTTCACCAACTTTTTTAAGTAACCCCCTTCTTGATGAGTGGTCATGCTTGTGAATCTTTAGATGCTCAGCTAATTGAGCAATTTCTTCTGTTAAGATAGCGATTTGAACTTGTGTTGATCCAGTATCACCATCGTGAACTCTGAATTTTTTAATGATTTTTGATTTAACGTTTTTTTCTAACATTTTTTCGTCTCCCAGGCCGAGTAGCGGGTTTCAATTCCCACACCAAGTCAAGGGTTATTATTTTTAATTACGAGACTTAGATTAACATTTTTTTAAAAATAAATCAAGTGCTACTACTTTTTGACAAAATTTAATATTTACCTTATTATCATTAATTATTGCTCATTATACCAAGGGAGAAGCTATGTCGAAAATAGAAACAAATACCCTCAGTGCTTTAAAAGATGTCTCTGGTCTTGCTACACTTAATGATTTCAAAACTGCCTTGAAAAACAAGGAATTCGAAGCTGCAGAGAAATGGTTACAATTTGTCGTAGACAACAAAGTAGCCTTTTGCAAAATTTCCAGAAAATGGGACAACTGGATTCTAAAAAGAGAAAAAGAAATAGAGGAAGCAAAGTTCACTTCATTTCCGTTTTAGTTTTCAAATTTACAAAATAAGTTCGTAACTATGTTGCGGACTTTTTTCGGCCCCCCGTCAAACAGTGTGATAGTTTAATATAAAAGATAGCGGTAAAAAAGCTAAAGTTATTTTGGCAATATAGTTATCTATATTCCTAAATCCGTAACTGACTCTCTTGATCATCTTAATCTTCGTATGACAACCTTCGGTAAAACCGTTGCTTGTTTTATTTTTGAAATAATTCAAAATCGGTATTCTCCATTTTTTTAATGTAGCATGTAGTGTTCGTAAATAACGACTATATTCTGGAGTCTCCAATAACAACATAACATGGTTGAATCTTTTCTCTGCCTCCTCAATACTATGCGCCCGATACATAAATATTATCTTCTCTTTAATAATGTAGGCCTGTTTTAAAACTGGATATCTCTCATACTTTTTAAATATCAACTCCAATCTACTTAATTCGTATTCATTTAAACTATCTTTGTTGACCCA
>JAQIDC010000067.1 GCA_027858235.1 Patescibacteria group bacterium
TTCAATCTCAAAATAATGCCAAAACATTGAAAGGCAAAAATATTTATTTCTGAAATACTTTAAAAATTTACGAATAATTATCTTCTGCCAAATCACATTATGTATTATACCTTCTATGATTGTACAGCCACTTTTTCTTGACAAAAGTAAACTCTTCTTGTACTATTAAAAAATAATTGGTCCATTTCGGGGCAATTTTATTTTGAAAAATGCACCGGTAGCTCAGCTGGATAGAGCAACGGCCTTCTAAGCCGTAGGTCACAGGTTCGAATCCTGTCCGGTGCACACTGTTTTTTATGTAATTTTATATTACTGCAAAAATAAATTGCATTGGATAGATAAGAAACTGTTCTGTGATGAACGTACAGACATCCGAAAACTTTGCTTCTAGGCAATAGTCAACGGAAATAACATGTTCCCATACGATTGAGGTGTTGAGACTCGTCCCTTCGAATCCTGTCCGGTGCACAAATTTTTCTCGATAGAGATAAGTTTTGAAGTGAAAAGGTGGGAATATCGCCATACACAAACCTGTTGTTTTACAATTATATATTTATTTTGTATAATATACATATGCCCAATATTAAATGTGCAATATGCCAAAAAGAATTTTATGCTAAACCTTCTCATATTCAAAGAGGATGGAGTAAATGCTGCTCAATAGAATGCAGGGCGGAGTTACAAAAGAAAGGCAAATATGTAAAATGTGCAATATGCCAAAAAGAAATATGGAAAATACCCAGAGATATAAAAAGATCTAAAAGCGGAAAATTTTTTTGTAGCAAATCGTGCCAAACCAAGTGGAGGAATATTATATATTCAAGAGAGAACCACGCTTTATGGAAAGGAGGCACCTGCACCTACAGAGATATAATGATAGAGTCAAAAGAGATTACAGAATGCAATAAATGTAAAGAAAAAGATATCAGAATATTGGTTGTCCATCATAAAGATCAAAATCGTAAAAACAACTCCTTAAAAAATCTTGTTTGGCTTTGCCGAAATTGCCACTATCTTGTACATAGTCATGATCTAAAAATAGACTAGATAATTAATTTTTATTAGTTATCTGATATATTTTTTATATCAACATGGTGCCTATAGTTCAACGGTTAGAACATTAGTTTGTGGTACTAGTGATGAGGGTTCGATTCCACTTGACCACAGACTTTCCAATGTTAAAGCTTTGGAAATCAATCAAATTAATAAACTGTGAACACATTTTGAAATAAATACATGAATAACCTTACAAAGAAAAAATTAGAAATATTTGCCCATTCAAACAATTGGCAAACACCTCATCATCTTGACATGGAAAGATTTTATATTTTTATAATTGAAGCATACAGTAACGGTGATATTAGCCTGGACAAAGATGATTTAATGGAAGCAATCAATCCAATTCATAAATTAAATGAGGAAGAATCTATTAAGTGGATTATTCAATATGAACAAGGCATTGAGTTATTAAGGGTATACAATCAAGATAATTAAACAAAATATAAAGTCTCCAGTGGGGTGGCTATAGTTCAACGGTTAGAACACTAGTTTGTGGTACTAGTGATGAGGGTTCGATTCCCTCTAGCCACCCCTTTGGAGATTTAAAATAAAAAAACAAGGTAAATCCTTGTTTTTTTATTTAATCCAGTATAATCATTCATAAATAATTTTTAGTCCTCAAGTGTATCAATTAATACAAAAATTGACTTCTATAAAGAAAAGTGTTAAATTAATACGTTTTTGAACATTAACAATTAAACTATAGAGGTCACAAAACAACTAGACTAAGGAGATATATCATGTGGAGCATAAAAATAGTAGGGATATCAGGGTCGGGAAAAACAACACTAATCAATTCAATAAAAAACATTTCTTTTTCCCATATGTGATACAGCCACTACCTAAAACAACATGGAACCCTCGTTAATGAAAAATGGAACGAAGATTTAACAAAAATCAAAGGACTAATTTTAATAGATGAACACCTTGAGATTGGTGAAAAAGACCTTCTAAGTCAATATTTGGAAGAAAACACAGCTGGAATAATATTTATTGAAGTTACTCATGAAGAGCTGAGGAAAAGAATAATGGGGGATGTTGCAAAAAAAAGGTCTGAAATTACGGATGAAGACATTAATAGTCAGCAGTCAATAGCACGCAATAGAGCTTTTTCTCTTGCGAAAAGGCTGGATGTGCCCTTTGTTGTTATTAGAAATAAAAGTCTTGATGAGGCTATACAGATTACTACAAACTTTATCGAAAAAATTGAATCTAAAAAAAGGCTACTATTGGAGCAGAAATCATTAAAACTTAAGATGATTAAATTAGATTTGAACAGTATGTGGAACTCTCATTGGCTTCTCTCATCTCTACGCAAAGAGGTGCGTCCGTTAGTGATAAAAAAATTTGTTGAGTCTGGGAACACTTTTGACCCTCAAGATCTAGAGCATCAAGTATTATTTTATCTTACAACTATAAGCCCAGGGCTCATAAAAAAATCTGACATAGAAGAAGCCGTTGAACAGCAATACCTTATAATTGAGGACCGAATAAAAAAGAAATTAAGCACTGAAGAGGCACTTTATTTATTCAGGGGCCTTAAAGAATTTTATCCCGACCTTAATAGCCGCCATCGCTTAAATTTAGTTAATAACGATGGTAACTTATTCGCTATCGGGGATGGAAGAAGTTTTGAAGTTTATTTTAAAAAAGTCGATCCTCAAGATAGAGTAGTCTCTTTATTTACAGAAACCCTACATTACGTTCATAACGGAAGGAGTGGGAGAGATATCTTTGCACTCTACTTTAAGGGAGACAAATATCCATGGGCCATTGAAACCACAGAATCAGGAGCTTTTGCTAGAAAATATAAACGAGATGCTTTATTGGCACATGGGATAAATCCTGATAATGCAATTGAGCTAACCAGAATGTATGTATTACCCGGGTCTCCTTTAATGAGTATCTCTCTCATGGATGGATTAGTAAGAAACTACTACAAAAAGAGAGGGCTGGAAGCTTTTTTTACTTGTACAATGCCTGCCTATTCTAAAACAAAATCAACAACCATTGCTGGCGGTCTCAACAAAATTTTATGCATCAGAAAGCTTAAGCATTTGTTTCTTCCTGTTAACATACAAGGAAAAACTTGCTGGAGAATGGTAACAAAAAGAGAGTTAGAAAGAAAAGAATATACAGGAGAAATAAAAACAACTCATTCTGACTTCTACCTTCTTCCAAAAGTAGACGTATACGGTATTATACAAAAAAAATCATTGCTAAGTCCTCTACCTGAATTAGAAAACAATGTTATTTGTTTCTAGTTTTCAACCTTAACTTCTGACAGACCAATAAAACCCCGCTAAAATAAATGTTTAAATAGCGGGGTATTTTTTTTGCATAAATTCATCAAATTTATTTTTAAGCTTTACCCAGGAATCTTCCGTTGCTTCTGTTTCTTCATCTGTGAGTTCAAAAAAATTCTTGTTGTTAAACTGAGGGAATGAAGTTATAGAACAAAGCCAAATACCTTCTCTATAAAATTGAGGATTGTATATTCCATCCAACTGTCCATCCATGGCCTTTGCTTGTTCAGAAAATAATAATTTCCCGTTATCAGCAAGAGCAATCGCCTCATGCCACTCAACGGTTCTGTTTTTTTTACCTTCCATCATTTTTAATAATTTATTAATCCTTTCTTTGTCTGTTTTGGCAAATCTCTTTGTTTCAATTGGCTTCCACTCTGGAACCGCTGGGATAACAGCCCCCCCCGTCAGTAGAAATAGCCAAGCATTTATATTCTTTTGAATAAAATAATGCTTTTTCTTCTGCTACTTCCAGAAAACTCTCCTTTGTTTCAGGAGCTTCTCTTAAATTATCTTTTATTTCTGGTTTAAAATATTTTTCAACTAACCAGGAAAGTTTTTCCCTTTTGTGCTTGTTTTTTGTTCCTATAAAAATTTTTAGCATAATTTTTTTAGTTCATTTATAATATATAACTTTAATAGATTACCCTCTCTGATAATATTATCATATATTTATACTATTCCATAAAAGTTTGCCGAGTTTCTTGCTTGACCACCCTTAGATTAAAAAACGAGCCTAAGGGCTTGTTTTTTATTTTCACTAATTATAAAATTGATTTATTTATTTTACTTTGCTAATATGGGGGTAATCTTACATTAAAGCTTGCTTGTCCTGTATTACTAAAAAAATAAGCCCGCACCAAAAAACTTTGCTATTATATCTAAATTATAAATATATACTTATGCCAAAACCAGCTCAATTACCACTGCCCGAAGAAGGTGAAAGCAAAATTGATGTATTTCGCAAACAGGACGTCAGAAAAATTATTCATAAAAAAGAATGGTGGTTTTCTGTTAAGGATGTACTCGAAGCACTTACTGACGCTACTGATGGTACAGAATATGCAGCCGACCTACGCAAAAGTGACTCTAATCTTGACACGGCATACACTGAAATCGTCAAAGAACTACCCTTTTATTCAAAAGGTGAAAATATTAATTTAGAGTTTACTAGCATCGAAGGTCTTTTTCGATTAATGCAATCTGTCCCAACCGAAAAAGCGGAACATTTTAAAAAGTGGCTAGCAAAGGTGGGTTTTGAACGACTACAAGAAATAAACAACCCCGACCTAGCGATTAAACGTGCAATGACAATCTATCGATCCAAGGGGTATAGCGATGAATGGATTGACGCAAGAATTAGAAACAAAGCAAGCAGAGAGTTAATAACCAAGGAATGGAGTAAAAGAGGGGTAGCCTCACATATATCACTTCTTACAGATGCAATTTCAGAAGGAACGTTTGGAATAAAAACTGCAAAACATAAAGAAATCAAAGGGTTAGCCAAACAAAGCTTAAGAGATAATATGACACCGATAGAATTAACCTTAACAACACTTGGGGAACAGGCAACTAAAGAAATTACGCAAAGCATTAAGCCAACAGGTTTACAACAGAATATGACTGTAGCCCAGCAAGGTGGAAGAATAGCGGGGGCTGCCCGTATAAATATTGAGAATGCTACAAACAAAAAAGTTGTTTCTTCTACTAACTACCTGACAGACCAACAAAGAATCAATAATTCAAAAGAGAGTGCAGAATTTGATAAGGCAATGAAAAAATACATAAAAATTAACACTAAAAATAGCAATCCACAAAATGGAGCAAAGTTGGGTCTATCCAGCGGTGAAATAGTTGAGAACAAAAATTTTAGTGGTCCTCTTAAAATAATAGTTAACGAATCTTTTAACGAAAAAGCTTCATCGGATTTCAAAAATATAATTCAAGATTATGTTGGTGATGATAAAGTATTTTTTAAAGTTACAAAAGATGGCGACCCAAGTATCTTCGAAACTGGCCATAAGGTAGATAACTGCTCTTCTCTTCATAATGAATTAAAAAAGAAACTTGGTGACTTAATAACTATTATTCTATAGTTAAAATAACCATCTCACATATCGTATCACCCCACGAATAAGTCTATAAAAAAATTAGCATTAAGACTTTAAAAAATAAGACTCAGGGTCTTATTTTTTATTTAAATGATTTAATATTATTCTACAATAAAGTTATAGATATTCTTCGCTAACTCATATGCTATATTTTCACCGTTATTGTCAAATAAATCTATGGTCATTTTATCCTTTTGCATTATTTGACTTGCTTTTTTACAAAAATCTCTTTTATCACTTACTGTCCCCGAAGAGCTAGAAAATAACCTCTTTCTTAGTCCTTGATTTTCAGCTACTATTTTATTTTCAATAAATCTACCTAAGTAAACATCCCTATGAGAATATCGTCTTTTCAGTCCTTCTTTGATTACAA
Source organism: Patescibacteria group bacterium (assembly GCA_027858235.1). NCBI lineage: Bacteria > Patescibacteria group bacterium. The sequence goes on from JAQIDC010000067.1 coordinate 5,850, forward strand.
CATTAACGTTCTTATTTTTTGGATAACTTTCAATAATTTTTTTTATTAAACTAATTGGCAAAACATTCTCTATTTCTCTGCATGGCAATTCATAAAAATCATTTCCCATTGCCTCTCTTAATTTCTTAATTCTCATTTTCTTTTTTGTTGTTTCTTGATTTTCGCTAGGCTTGACATTGTAGCCATCGCTATCAACCACAAGAAAAGCCTCACCACATAATCTCTCTATATTTATTGGCATCTCTTCCTCGTCTAAAAAAGACCAATGAGTAATATTATTTCCGCCATATTCAACAAAAGAATAGTCTATATCTTCATTAATTTCTTTAAAATTATTATCTTCACTTTTCTTTTTTTCGCTATACATTCTTAAATACTCTCGTATATACCACCTATCAGAAATACCTTCAACCCAAATAGTCTTATTACTCAAAAATATAGAAGAGTTTTGAACTCCAAGTAGCTTCAATGTACTACTATCACCTTGACTAACTTGTTTTATTACTTTTTTATCTCCAACATCTTGCCTAAAATTATAAACAGAAATCCCCTCATAATCCAAGGTTAAATCTAGTAAATGGTTTGAATGCGTAGTTATAAAATACTGATGGTTTTTACCGTATTTACCATTAACTGCCTTAAAAATTTCTATTAACCTTCTTTGCATACCTGGATGCAAATGAACTTCTGGCTCTTCAATAAAAAACAAACCGTCATCACAATCAAATAAAGGGAATGTTAAAATAATTAAGGCCTGAACGCCATCACCATAATCGTAAATTTTATGCTCCTTGTCTCCAATTTGCACCAATAACACCTCATCGCTCTTCTCGTTACCTTCCTCCCCTGGAATTAAAGTTACCTCATTAACATTAAAAATATATTCAGCTAGAAATCTTTGATACTTCTCAACCTTTTTTCTTTCTTCCCTCTTGTTTAAAAGCATTTTTCTAATTCTCCTGTACATGTCCTGCCCCGTAAAAACAACATCTGGTATATACTTAGCTGGTGATGAGCCATCATAATTCTTAGAATAGTATGCATCATGAACCCTGTCTTGAAAAAAATCTCCTGAATTATTTTTCCCATTCCTGATTTGTGAAGAAAGTATAGTTATATCAACTAGCCAGTCATTAAAGCAATGTAAATTTCTAAGCGTTGGAATGTAATATTTTTTAAAATCAACATATGAAAAATCACACTTTTCTAACTCATCAATTATTCCATCTTCACTAATCAATAAACCTTGTAATTCATTTTTAAATATTTCAGGCGAACCTCCGCGATTCTGAACATTAGAAATGTTTTTAGAAATAATTTCAGCAAACAAATGCTCCAGCTCTTTCGATGCCGAGTTTATTCCAACCACTTTATTATCTGTAAGAATACCGCTATGAAACGAAAGTGTTTTTATTAAAGCTTCAATGTTCGCAATAAAGCTCTCCCTCAGATATTCTTTATTGCCAACTTTAAACCGAACAATATTATCATGTTTCTCTACGACTAAAGATAGATTCTCTTTTACAGTAATTAATTTATTCAATAGTTTATCATGGTTATCGTCAAGTTCAATCCTTAAAAAGCTTAAATTCCTAATTTTTGATAAAGCTCTCATGAACCGACTTTTCCCCGAATTATTTGCTCCAACAAAAATATTTATATGTGAAAGACTAGCAATTTCCTCCAAGATATTTCCTTGAGTATCATAATAATTCTCAAATTCTCCACAATCCTCCGTGCTAATTTTGATTTTTGAAAATTTATACTTTTTGTTATCCATATTTTTATTACTATGCTTAAATTTATATCTCAAATTTCTTTAAGAAATCTCACTCTTCAATTTATGTCCTACGCAGTCCATTGTTTTTCTTAATAATAAATTTATTAAAACTAATTTATAATTATATAATAGCTAAATAACGCCCTTATTAAAAGGATTAAAATCTTAACAATTATTTATACTAAAAGTCAAATTATCTATCATCTATTTACCAAAAATATGTTATTAGCATTTCTAAAATTGCTTAAAGAACAAAACACATGGCAACATTGCTTTAAACAATAACAAGCCAGATTCACTGTTCAAAATGTAGTGAACTAATACACAAAATTGAAATATTTTTTAAATATGTTAATGTAAATATACAATTAAATATAAATATTGGCCTAACCCTTTAAATTCTTGAAGGTATGGTTAAAAAACCCCGAACAAACATAAAGACGACATTCCGTCTGGTTTCTGTTTGTTCGGTCATTACTCGAAAGGGTGATGGATTTCCGCAAGGAAGTCACCAGTACGGGGTGTCTTTTTTGTTGGTAACTTTCAATTAATCAATTTAAAATAAATTCATGGAAAATGGAAATAAAAAATGTCCTTTTTGCAAAGAGGAAATAAAAGAAGAAGCCGTTATTTGCAAACACTGTAATACACAATTAGAAATAGGAGCAGACCCAAGCAGAATGTTTGACGCAAGAAGAGGCGATAGGGCATTTAGGTTTTTGAAGAAATTAATTATGTTAGTAATAATTCTAGCCATTTTCTTCTGGGGTGTAGGAACCCTTTTTATGTCAACGTAAAAAAACATGATTCTTCCAGAGCATAGCAATAAAATAGCAATGGTACTATTTTAAATATAATTAATTTGTTTTCATAATGATAATACTTAAATTTATAGCTGGAATTTACAACTAAACCTAAAATATATGAATAATAACACAAAAAAATGTCCATTCTGTGCAGAAGAAATCAAATATGAAGCAATTAAATGTAAACATTGTGCTAGCGATTTGCCTGAGCACTCCAAGAAAGAAGCAGTTGAGATAAAGCAGGTGAAGATAGAGGAAGGTAAAAATAGCAAGAAAGAAAGAAAGGAGGAACAGAAAAGAGATAAATATTTAGCTAAAAGACATTATGGGCTTATTGGTTTTATTGTAGGGATGTTTTATTATTTTATATCAATACCTATTTTAATTCTTTGGTACATTTGGAAAGAAACAAAACTTACTAGAAAAAACAAGCTAATAAGTACGATAATTATCATAGTAATTTATACTCCATATATAATCCTATCAATTCACAACAATAGGCCACCAAGCATAACCATTTTAGAACCAAATAATAATTTTCAAACTCAAGCAAACAGTATTGAGATAAAAGGTATGGTCGATCCCCAAAATGCTACTATCATATTGAGCGACAAAAAAATAGTAGCCACGGATGGTATTTCTTCATATTTGGGAGACAAAAAAATAGTAGCCACGGATGGTATTTTTTCATATATAGTAAAATTAAATCATGGAGAAAATAATTTTAATTTTATAGCATATAATAAGAACAAAAAAACAGAAGCCAATATTACAGTAAGTCGTATCCTGACAGAAGAGGAAATAGCAGAGAGAGAACAAAAGAAGAGAGAAGCTGAAGAGGCCAGAATTAGAACAGAGAGAGAAGCTGAAGAAGCCAGGATTATAGCAGAAAAGAAAGCGGAGGAAAGAAGAATAACAATTGAACGAGAAGCAAAAGAACGAGAGGCAGAAAGGTTGGCCGAAGAAAAGAAATGGGCACAATCTCCAGCTGGACAGTTACAAGCAAAATACCTATGGTCTAAAGAAGCCTGTGAAAAAGTAGTAGATAAAAAAATTTGGATTGGAATGGAATATGAAATGTTAGTAGAGATACGTGGAAAACCAAATAGTGCAAATCCTTCTAATTATGGAGATGGAACAGAATGGCAATGGTGCTGGCATGGATTTAGTCCATTCTGTTTTTATGATAATGATGGTGACACGTTAATTGATAGTTGGAACTAATAATTAAACCTAAAATGCATTTTAGGTTAACACAATATGAAAAAAACTTTTATCAATTATTTTTCAAGTTATATCATTAAATATAAAAAGTGAGTTGACAATTAACTCACTTTTAATTTTACTCATTTACTTTTTAATATTGAACAAGAGGTGTATAATAAAATAAAGATATTGCTTACAACAGAAAGTTTTATAAAAAATATGGCCAAAGACAATTACAAGAAAAGTTTAAATAATCTATTATTCTTATTAAAAGAAAAGGTTGATGCTCTTGATTTCAGTCCAGCTATTAGCAAGCAGATTATTTCATTATCACCAGAACAATTAATTGACTCTGGAGTTGAAAGAATGTTTTTTAAACAAATATTTAATGAATTAAAAAAGAAAAAAATAATAATTAGTAGTTTTAAGCTAACTAATCAAGAAATATTTGACAGAGGCGCAACAGATATATTCAATGAATATAATAAACTCAATTTATATCTGGCTGATGATTTTTATAAAAAATATTCTCAGATTATAGATAGAAAAAAAACAGAAAAAGAAACCGTTTTCAAAAAACTTACTTACGATAAAAAGCTAAAAATATTAGAATTTAAAAACAAAAAGATAAGTTTTACAGGTAAAAACAAACAGCATGAATTACTTTCAATTTTATTTTCTAATCCACAATTAGAACAAAATTATTCGGATATTGAGTATGAAAAGGATAATGAGCTTGATTACTCCGAGCTGACTAGAATTGACAAAGAAAAACTGAAAAAACGATATAATGGAAGGGCATCAAGTATTAACTCAAACATTGCCATTAAAGTACAGATTAAGGATATGCTGGTTGCGGACATGACAACAGTTAAAATTAACCCCAAATATATAGAATAATCATTCAGCTGACTCTTGTCTGAATTCAGCTGCATATGAATATGTCAAAATAATCCTATACTTGGATTATTTTTTATTTTGTCAAAATGAACAACAATAAGTCAGACAACTTAAGCGAAGAACAAAAAAAACAAATCGCCACTGACTTGGCTGATTTATTGTTTGAGCATTGGCAAAATAGAAATATTGATTCTAAGAAGCACATTGACAACTAAATAAACAAAAACCACACAAAACCAATTAAGACACTACGGGGATTATACCCTAATTTAGCAGCTTCTTGGAATGTAATGACTTCAAAAGGTTTTGGTAACTCAGAGTTCGCTGAAGGTGGAACACCAAATGAAGATGCAACAGGTTACGCTAGACGTTCAGCTATCTATAAAGAATTAGGTAAAACTAAATCTATTACAGATAAAATGTTGGCCGCAGGAAAATCTTTCCTAGACCAAGAAGCAGAACAAACAGAAGTAGCTATTAGAGAAACAATCGAAGATGAGGAACAATACATTATCACTGGTGACGCTACTACTAGCCCATTACAGTATGATGGATTAGATAGTTATATCTCAACTAACATCACTGACGACAATAACAATGCGTTAGGATTTAGAACAGATTTAATTGACGCAGCAATTCAGACTTTGCTTAATTCATACGGAATGAGAGCAACAGCTATTTACTGTTCTTACGGAATGCAAAGAGCTATTAATAATTCTCTTGGTGGAGATGTAAGAGTTAACCTAGACCAAACTAATGAAGTTTCTTCTGGAGTTAATGTTACTTCAATTCAAACATCTATTGGTAAACTACCTATCATTAATACTTATGGTATTTCTGACGATAGTTCTACTTACGCAGGTTCAACTGTATCTGATTTATACATTGTGACTGAAAAGGCACGTGGTCAAGATGCACTATTTTAATTAATTTAATAAAGTGAAAAGATTATGAGCAAGAAGAAATTTAACCAAAAAATTAAAAAACCACTTACAAAAGAATTTTTAACTGAAGAATATATAAATAAAAATAAAACATCAACTCAAATCATGAAAGAAAACAATCTATCAGCAAGTAAGGTTATAAAACGTTTAGGAAAGCTTGGTGTAAAAAAACCATCTGAACTAAAATTTAAAAAAGGCAATCCAGGGCTGAAAACAACAAAGGCGCTTAAAAAAATGTATCGTGAAGAAAAATTAAGCATTGTTCAGATAGCAGAAAAACTAAACATGACCCCGGGCTCAGTTACCAGCCTATTTAAAAGAAGATGTATCCCAATAAGTAAAGAGTTAAGATATGAAAGAACAAGACGAAATGATAAATTGCGCATAAGAAGATTAAAAAACAAAACTAATATAAAAAAACTTGTAAAAGAAGGGAACAAACAACGTATCAGAAAAATAGGAACTAGATGTAAAGAGGAAACAAAATTATTATTAAGTGAAAAAGCAATTGACAGAGGAATCAAGAATACTCAACGAACAAAAGAGGAAATTAAAACAAGCGATATACTGAAAACAATTAAACACATAAATCATGTTGAACAAGTTGGTATGAAAATATTAGAAAACAACAAATATAAAACAGGCTATATTGTCGATTTTCTTATTCCGGGGAAAGAAAGACGACAAATTATTTTAGAAATTGATGGTTTTCATCACTACAAAATGCCAGAAATAATAAATAAGGACGAAATTGAAAATAATTATCTATGCCAATCTGGTTTTTCAGTAATAAGGATCAAAGCAGAATTTGCAAACGAATCAACGATTAAAAAGAGTATTGAACTAGCAAAAAAAGAAAAAGGCTGTGTAATATTGAAATGTGACGAAAAGATTGAAATCATTAGACAAAAACAGGGAAAAAATAATAAATTTAAGACGGAAATAAATATCTATAATCATATAACCAAAAAAGTTCATAAACAAATTATAGACTTGCGCTAAAATGTAGAAGTTAAATATATAAGCTGTTTTCTATTTAGAGTATTTTACGTTCTTTGTTTTAATAGCTATAGATACTTTAAATATCTGAACAATGCCATCGTACCACTCAATTTTAAATCTATCTGATGATAATTGAATGATTGATTTAATATCTGCTTGGTCGATATTCAGAAATCTAATTATACTATTTAGATGTACAGTGCTTATCATTAAATTTTCATATTAATATACCAACATCAATAAAAATATCAATATTATTTAATATTAGGTAATCTAATTAAATTTGCCCCTATAACAATATCTATTGTTTTTTGACATAATAATACATATTTATATGTAAAATGCGTTAAAACCGCTATTTTTCAACAAGTTTTAGCATATTTTAGGCATAATGCAATTATTTTACCTAATATTAGCCCTTTATAATAATGTATTGTATAATTGAATTATACAATAATAAACAATTTATGCTAATATGAGCGAAAAAAACAGAGTAATCAAAGGTGTTGCATACATAAGAGAGAGCACCGAAGAGCAGGACAAAGGCTTCTCTCCTGATAATCAGGAAAGGACCATGAAAGAATATGCAAAGAAAAATAATATCAATATAATTAAAATATACAAAGATTTAGTGACTGGCACTTCAGCTCTTAAGCGAGATAATTTTCAGCAGATGATAAAAGCGGGAGAAGAAGGGCAATTTAAAATTATTCTTGTATATCACACATCACGTTTTGCAAGGAATGTTAGAGAGGCAAGAAAATATAAAGAGTACTTAAGAGAAAAATTATTAATTGATGTAACATCAGTTACTCAACACTTCGGCGACTGGAATGACCCCAGCGCTTTTTTGAATGAAGGAATCAACGAACTTTTCGATGCCTATTATTCAAAACAGTTAAGTTTTTGGATGCGCTCTGCATTTAAAGAAAAAAGGAGACAAGGGCTACAATTAGGGAATCCACCGCTAGGATATGTTAAAAAGAAATTAGGCTTTGATGTGGAACGAAAAAGGCCAATATATTCTAAAGAGTGGACCGTTGATAAAAAAGAATCACAATTAGTTAAAAAAATATTTAAAATGTATTCAACTGGAAATTACTCGTATGCTGATATTGCTGAGGAAATAAATAAAACGGGTATAAAAACTAAATACGGATATTTATTTACCTATACATCAATTAAAGATATTCTGAAAAATAAGTCGTATCTTGGACAAGTATTTTCACCTCGAAGGAATTATCCAACATTACCAGGCAAACACAAAGCTCTCATCAAAGAATCATTGTTTAATAACGTTCAGAGTGCCATAGAGGAGCGGAGAGGGACAAAGGGACGACCAGTTGCTCAACATAGATTTTATCTCTTACAAGGGCTTGTGTATTGTTATAGTTGCAAAAAACATTTAAAAGGGAAAGAGAATGATGAAAATGCAAAGATGTTACCTCGTATGTACTGCCAAGCATTTAAGGCAACAAATAAAAATGAATATTTAACGTATGGGTGCAAATTCAGAAGAGAGGCGAGAGAATGTACACAAAAAAATGTAAGGGTTGAAATCATTGATGAACAGGTTATTAATTTTATAAAAGGATTAAATGTACCTGACGATATTATCCAAATGACACTTCAAAAATTAAAACAAAAATTTAGTAGCACTAATAAATCAACGCCCGCCATGAAAAGGGTCTCACAATTAAAAAGAAGAAAAAATAAAATAAATTTTCAGTTTCAGAATACTGATGAATTAAGTGAAGATGATTACCTTGAAAATTTAAGAACAATAAATATTGAATTAAACAAATTACAAGCAACAGACATGGGCGGAATGACTAACACAGCAATAAATGCATACATAAATCAAACAGAAAAATACATTAAAGACTTTAAAATGTTTTGGGATACACTTGAAAAAGAAGAAATGCAAAAATGGATACACATGACAATTAAGAGAATATGGGTTAAAGACAAGAAGGTTGTGGCGATTGAACCACATGATGAATACAAAATACTATTCACTATACATATGAAAGTCTTGTGTCATTGCCCTCTAGGCACCCCAAGCGAAAACACTCCTTTTTTAAGGAGTGTTTTTGATTGGGTGGTTTGCGGGTTGAAAACCCTCTAGAAAAGTGACGGAAATATAACTTTCAATTAAACCCAAAATAATTTAAATAATATATAAAACGTTTAGAAATTCTAGGCTTAGGGCTTGCCCATTCGATTCCCTCTAGGCACCCCAAGCGAAAACACTCCTAATATTAGGAGTGTTTTGTGTTATAATGGTGATAACCCCTGGTGGGAAGTAAAACTATGGAAAACATAAGAACTCAAACTGATGTCACACAAACTGTTTTAAACTTTTTAGGCGACTATAAAATAAATAACCCTGATGATCTAATATTATTAATTAAGCATATTAACGATTCTTTAGAATTCAGAAATTACAACGATAAAACTAGACAACATGCTGATAGCATTCAGTGGAAAAGAACAGTGTCGGAAATATTACAAGATGGCTATGTTTACGATGGAAAGGCCTGTTCTGATTTGTGCATGATTCTTGTCGCGCTATCTAAAGCAGTTGGGCTTGAAGCACAGCTCTGCAAATTAATCAGAGTTGATGGTAAAAATTCGCACTCAATAGTTGAAATAAAAATTAACAATGAGTGGTATAGAATTGATCCAACATTCACCAAGCCAATTCCATTCAAAGGTTATTTAACAAAACATCAAATCTGGAATAAAAATTGGGAAGGTGGCTGGAAAGTCTGGAAAAGAGGCCCCGACCTCTGGAGCATGGGAATTCATGATATAAACGATGAATCAAAAATAACTTAATAGTAAATGTTCTTCAAAATAGTTTGCCAAGTTTCTCGCTTGGCCACCCAAGTATTGCAATCTGCCCCACAAATATTGTCATATTAATCAATTGTGATATTTACTAATACTTCTTATAAAAACCATTGGGCTTCTCAAAGGATCCTATTTTATTTTTACTTTAGAAGCTAAAATAATTTTTAATCTTAACTTAACTTCATTATGTTAAAATTAAGGAAAGAGGAGAGTGCGATATATGGTGAATATATCTTAGCATTTTAAGATGGCGTTAGGCGTCAGCAATCTCTTTTTCAAAAAGAAAAGCTCTTTTTAAAAAATGAAGGACGTAGATAATCTGCGCCCTTTTTTCTATATTTAATCATCATAGAATAGCCATGATTTGATAAAAACTGAAACAAATTATTTAATAAATTTATTAATCTTTTAACTTCTACCACCACCTATAAAAAATATTTACTGATGACTTTTGTGCCTCTTCTTTTTGGAGTTTTCTTAATAAATTAAACCGAAACCAAAAGGAAACAATGAATCACTCATATCTTTGGTTTCAATTTGTTGCATGGTTTTTGGCCAAACAAGTGGTAACTTCCCCGTAAAGCTATACTTGCCCGATACAATGTCTGTAATACCTTCTCCTTCAGTTCCAGGCAACCAAGCCATAATAACTGCATCAACATTTTTTAAAACATTTTCTATAATTAATGGTCGCCCAGCAATAATTATTAAGATTGTCTTTTTACTATTATTTTTAGCTGTATCAATACGTTTTAAATCTTCAGCTGATATTGATAAGAGCTCACGATCTCCCATACCTTCAGCATATGGCTTTTCACCAATAACGACTATACTGACTTCAGCTTTCACAGATAAAGTTTTTGTCGCCATTGCATCATAAATAATTTCTGATTTAGTAAATTCTTTTTTAAACGCTTCTAGGATTGAAGTGCCAGGGGTTGTTTCTCCATGATCTCCTTGCCAACTAATGGTCCAACCACCAGCTTGCATCCCAATATCATCCGCGGCGCGTCCAACAATTAATATACTTTTTGGATCCTTAAGCGGTAAAACATTGTTTTCATTTTTTAATAACACTAATGATTCACGAACAGCTTGTCGTGCAATAGTTCTATGTTCTTCTGAACCTACACTTTTGATTAAACTTTCATCCGGTAAATAATTATCGAATAAACCGATTGATTTTTTCGCCAAAAGAATTCTCGTAACTGCATCATCAATTCGTGATAAAGGAATTTCACCATTATTGACTGCTGAGGACATGTTATTCATAAAAATATCATAATCTCCTGGTAGCATAACCATATCCATGCCAGCATTTATAGAAATAATTATATCTTTATAATAATCTGGAGAAATTTGATCAACTGCACCCCAATCGGAAACTAAAAATCCCTCAAAACCAAGCTCTTTTTTCAAGAGGTCAGTAAGCAAATATTTATTACCGCTGATTTTTTTGCCTTGGAAAGAATCACGCGAAACCATAATGCTCATAGCACCTTGCTTGACTGCTTCTAAAAAAGGTAGAAGATTTTTTTCTTTTAGCTCATCTAAGCTCATTGTAAGATTACCCTGATCTAATTTGTAATCTTTTGATGTATCCCAGTCTTCCATCCCCTCACCAAGAAAATGTTTTGGTGTAGCTAAAATATTTACTTGCTGTAATGCTTTCATATAGGCAACACCCAATTCTGTAACAATATTTATATCACTACTATAACATTCATAGACTCTACCCCAACGATAATCTTCTGGCATGGATAGAACAGGAGCAAAATTCCAATTAGCGCCTGTAGCTTTAATTTCTTGGGCCGTGGCATAAGCAATCTTTTCAACTAATTGTGAGTCACGAGTAGCTCCCAAACCAATATTATGAGGAAAAATTACAGCGCCCTCCACATTACCATTGCCATGTACTGCATCAACCCCATATAGAATAGGAATTTTTAATTTAGACTCCATTGCTGCAGTCTGAAATTCCTTAACCATTTCATACCATTCTTCAGGTGTGTTATTTTGTGGATTACCACCACCACCTGACAAGATACCGCCGATTGATTTGCGTCGTACAGCATCAATTGTAATAGCATTTTTATCAATCAAAACCATCTGACCAATTTTATCCTGCAAGGTCATTTTTTCAATTATGCTCTGAACAGAAGAATCATTATTTATTTCACTTTTAATATTTTGATTTTTCAGTAACAGAAAAGCACCTAGTCCGATGATTGCAACAACCATTATAATGATTATTTTATTCAATTTCATATGTAAGCTGTAAAATAAATAAATCTAAGGCCTGTAAACTATTGTTAAAAAAAATATTCTAAATTATTTTCTGTCCTTTGAGTAGCCTTACAACAATGATTATAAGCGCTACAACTAAAAGAGCGTGAATTAACCCACCAAGAGTAAAAGACATAATTATACCAAGGAACCATAAAATGATTAGAACAACCGCAATTTGAATCAACATAAATTTAACTTTAATAATTAATTAACCGAAATAGTTTATTTTTCTTCATTATCCATTTTAACCGCAGCTTCAGGAGTAGAAACAGTTTTGCTCATAAAAAACATTTTAACTATGCCCCAGGCTATTAAGAAATAAACCAACATAGCTAAAATTGTGGTCCATTCAAAAATATTATTTCCAACTCTGGAAGCAGAAAAAACATTAAGGAATGGAGTAGCGAAAGGATAACTTACATTGTAAATAAAACTACTAAAAATAGCTGAAGAGTTAGCAGCAAACAGTTTTAAAACAAAACGAAATGCTAGTAGTACTTCCAGTATACCCAAGATATACCAAACGATTTGAGTTCCACGATACAATGACTTTGTAGTCGACGAAGAATGTGATGAATCCATATGTTTATATTTAATTTATTAATTAATTTAATAACTCATCTATGCTAATTTCTAGGGCATCGGCAATTCTTTTAACTGTTTCTATCCTTGGATTACGGGTTGCTCCTATCTCTATCTTTGTGATAGTGTACAGTGTTACTCCCGCAAGTTTAGAAAGCTTGTCCTGTGACAATCCTTTATCTTTACGGATTTTCTTAATGTTTCTTGCTAGCGCTTGTGAAATATTAATATTTGTCATATACGTCAACTATAGAAAATTTACTATAATTTATTACTAGTAAAATCATACTAGTATTAGTATACTACATTATATTATACAAGTCAAATGTTAAAATAATTCTCTCAATATATAAAATTCAATAAACATTATTAAAGTTTTTAATATTTAATAACCTGCACATTTAGATGCTTTATGTTTCATTACATGATATACTACGCGAATGAATAATATAGACTTGATTGACCAATTTAAAACTGAGAGGCCTCTTTATGAGGAATTTTCGGTTGCGGTATATTATCTATTAGAAAGTATACTTACTGGAGATGGTTATAAATACCAAATGTCATCCAGAATAAAAGAATTAGAAAAGCTTGAAGAGAAGATTAGCAGAAAAAAAAACGAAGGTAAATTGTATAGTCACTTAGCTGAGATTGAAGATATAGTTGGACTAAGAATTGTTTTTTATTTCGAGGCTGAAAAAAAGAAATTTTTAAGAAAAATCAAAAAAGAAATTTCCCGTGATTTAAAAGTAGAAGAACAAAAGAAAAAATCAGGGTACGAAGCAATACAAATCATTGCCACTCTTGGAGAGGAGCGAATCAATCTTTCCGAATACAAAAAATTTAAAGACTTAAAATGTGAGATTCAATTAACATCAATTTTGCACCATGCATGGGCAGAGATAGAGCATGATCTAATCTACAAGAATGGTTTCGGGATAAACAATGAAAAACAGATATTGAGATATAAAAAGAAAATGAAAAAAATATTAACTAATTATATTCAAAAAGCATCCAAAGAATTTGATAAGATTTTTGTAAAAATAAAAACATAATAGCTTGATAATCTATCAAAATATTTTGCCAGCTTTCTCGCTTGGCTACTCGTAAACAAGACCCCTAATATTTAGGGGTTTTATGTTACAATGAGATTAGACCTTGGTGAAGAATATAACAATTTTATGATTACCATAAAACTACAATTAAATACTATATATGGAAATAAATATTAGAAAATTAGCCATATCGGACCAAGAGAAGGTTGAAGGTTTATTCCTTGCTAAAAGCTCAATACTTAAATGGAACTTCCCAAAATTTCTAGATCATTCTGATTGTTTCGGAATTGTCCTTGAAAAAAATTCTCAAATCATAGGGTTTGGAGCACTAATTAGGTACAACACTCCTTTGCACGGAACGATTGGGAGACTCGAAGATATTTTTGTTCATCCAGATCACCAAAAAAAAGGGTATGGGAAAAAAATTATCAACGAACTTATTCTGTTGGGAGAACAATTGAAACTTTTACAAATTGTTCTAACAAGCAATCCCAAAAGAGCTGCTGCCAGGCACCTATACACTTCTCTCGGTTTTGATTTACATGAAACTGGTATATTTGTAAAAAATTTAAGCTAAAAACTTCCTTGACCCAGTAAAGGAAAACTCTTCATGCGATACTTATATTAAAAACCTGATCTTTCTCGCTTTTCGCTAAACTTAATAACTATACAAATTTAAAATATGGAATGGATAATATTAATTTTAATCTCTGCTGTTTTTAAAGGAGGGAGAACAATTCTTACAAAAAAAATACTACAAAACAGCAATACTCTTCCAGTTCTATTCTTTGTCTCTCTAATTTCAGCTGCATCAATGATGTTCTTCTACAAAAATATAACTTTTGCCCTTCCTTTAAACATTCTTGCTTTGATTGTTTTTAAATCTTCAGTTATAGCAATCGCTTGGTTCTATTTATTCCAAGCATACAAAAACCTACCAATTTCAACAGTCTCACCCCTCACAAATCTTAGTCCAATCTTTTTGCTAGTGCTAAGTTATTTCTTCTTAGGAGAAACCGTTTCTTTGATTAATTATCTCGGCATATTTTTATTAATGATTTCGGCCTACATGCTCGAAACAAAATCATTCTCCAGCTTAATGGAACCCTTTAGGTTCTTTAAAACAAAATATTTTCTTTTTATAATAATATCGCTGGTCGGGAATAGTATATCTGCAGTCCTGGATAAGATTATCTTAAAATCAATAGACTACTATTCTCTAATGTTTTATTACTTTCTATTTATTTCAATAATATATTTTGTTATTATTTCTTCAAACAATGGGTTAAAATCGCTAAAGGCCTTTAGTACAACAAAAAATATTTTATTACTTTTAGGAATAACCCTCGCTGCGCTCTTGGCTGACTTTTCATATTTTATTGCTGTGGCCATGCCAGGAACTCTTATCATTTTAATAATACCACTCAGAAGACTTTCAACTCTTGTTAGTACCCTGTTCGGTGGAAAACTATTTCACGAAAAAAACCTACTTCACAAGGGCATTGTTTGTTTAATTATGATTTTTGCAGTTTTTTTAATAATTTTATAAACTATTAGTACCACGATAAGTTATCTATCTAAAAAAATAAATTTAAATATTTTCTTAAGCAAAAATACATAGAGCAACAAGAGCTAACTAATAAAATTCTAAAAAAACTCTTCAACAATCCCACTGATGTTTGGCTTTGGAGCGGTCGTTAGCATATTCAGTGGTTCCAAAATAAAAAAAATAATTAAAATATCCGGAGCAGTCGTAATAATATTAGGTTTTGTTATGATAAATAGAGGCTTAACAAATTTTGGATTTGGATTTAGTAAAATACAACTAACACCTACTCAAAGTGTTCCCAATACTGATGAAACCAAAAATTCTGAAGAAGTCCAAATAATTGAAATGGACGTAACATATTCTGGATACAAACCAAATATTATATACATAAAGAAAGACGTGCCTGTTAGATGGATTATAAAAGATAAAGGAATCACGGGATGCACAAATGCTATTGTTTTGTATCATGAAAATGGTAAAATCAACAAAAAATTAAACCAAAAAGAAAACATAATTGAATTTACACCAACAAAACTTGGAGAACTAAAATTTAGTTGCTGGATGAGTATGGTTTGGGGAAAATTTATTGTTGTTGAAAATTAATAATTTAATATTTATATATGAAAAAAGAAAGTTTAAGAATTAAAGGAATGACTTGTGCAAGTTGCGCTCAAGTCATAGTTATTTCTCTAAAGAAAAACGAATTTATCAATTCAGCTGACGTAAATTTTGCAACAAAAAAAGCAACATTCGAATATGATAAAAATAATCTCAACATTGAAGATATTAAAAATATTATAATCAAAACTGGTTATCAAATTAACGACACAGAAGAAGCAAGCGCTGAAGTTGAAGAGAATGATGAAAAATGGTTATTTGCAAAAGTCATTGGTGCAATTGTTTTAACACTCCCTATCTTTGTAAGAATGTTTTGGATGTGGGAAATACCTGGAACCTTTCTAGGAACAAGTCTCACTAGTTGGGTACAACATGACCTTTCGTTTATTGTTGTATTTATTTTCGGATGGCAATTTCACAGAAATGCTTTTAAAGCTCTTTTGAAAAAGAGAGCTGACATGGATACTTTAATCTCTGTAGGAACCCTGTCGGCATATTTTTATAGTCTCTGGGCAATGTTCAATGGAGGTCACCTCTACTTCGAAAGTGCAGCAACAATTGCTTCCCTTATTTTGCTTGGTCGATATATGGAAATGAAAACCAAAAACAAAGCTTCAAGAGCCATGGAAAAACTAATGGAATTAGGAGTAAAGAAGGCTCGTGTTATTAGGATGGGAGAAGAAATGGAAATTGATATTGATGATGTCGTGGTAGGAGATCACATATTAATAAAACCAGGAGAAAAAATACCTCTAGACGGCGTAGTTATAGAAGGAATTTCTAACATTGATGAGTCAATGTTAACTGGAGAAAGTATGCCCATCACAAAAGAACTCCACGCTCAAGTATATGGAGCTACTATGAATCTAAATGGAGTTCTAAAAATAAAAGTGACAAAAGGACGAAACGAAACGATGCTAGCCCAAATTATCCAAACCGTAGAAGAAGCTCAAAACTACAAAGCACCAATGCAAAAATTAGCAGACAAAATTGCCAGCATCTTTGTTCCAGTTGTTATTTCAATCGCCCTCCTAACTTTCCTTGGCTGGTTTCTTGCCACTGGGAACCTAGAGCGAAGTTTAATCAACGCCGTAGCTGTTCTCATTATTTCTTGCCCATGTGCTCTCGGCATTGCTACTCCAATAGCCATAATGATTGGGACTAGTGTTGGAGCTAAAAATGGAATATTAATTAAAAATGGAGAAAGTTTTGAAAAAGCAAAAAATATCGATACTATCGTTTTTGATAAAACCGGCACACTAACGGTAGGGAAACCAATTGTTCAAAGAATACTAAGTAACGATGCAAAAGAAGAACAGCTTATAAAAGTTGGGGCTTCTCTCGCCACAAATTCTGAACATCCCCTTTCAAAAGCAATTGTAGAATATTCCAAAGACAAAAATATCGAATTAGCTACAATGGAAAATTTCAAAGAATACACTGGTTTAGGAATTTCGGCTAACTGCAAAACACACAAGGAAAAATTATTTCTTGGAAACATAAAAATTCTCAAAGAAAATAATCTAGACACATCTTGGGCAAACTCAATTCTTGAATCAAATAAAGAAACCGGGGAAACAATAAACTTTGTGTCACATGGAGAAAAAGTAATTGGTGCATTTTTTATTTCAGATGAAATTAAAGAAACAGCAGTCGAAACAATAAAACAAACAACAAAGATAAATCTTCATTCTATAATGCTTACTGGGGATAACAGAACTGCAGCTGCGGTAGTAGCAAAAAAAATAGGAATAAAAGAATATTTAGCAGAAGTTTTGCCCACTGAAAAGCAAAACGAAATAAAAAAACTACAAGGCAACAATAAAAAAGTCGTTTTCGTTGGTGATGGAATCAATGACGCGCCTGCCCTGGTCCAAGCAGACCTTGGTATAGCCATGGGATCTGGTTCGGATATAGCTAAAGAGTCTGGAGATATTATTATTATAAAAAGCGATCCATTAAAAGTTATCGAGGCAGTAAAATTATCAAGAAAAACTTTTAACATAATAAAACAGAATTTATTTTGGGCTTTTTTCTATAATATTCTTGCCATTCCCTTGGCTGTTTTTGGTTTTGTAAACCCAATGCTTGGAGCTCTCGCTATGGGGTTCTCTGACGTTACAATTATAACTAATAGTTTAAGGATCTATAGAAACAAAAAATAGCATAAGAGCTATGCATTTTTAATCTTTCTTTAATATTAAAATAGTATTATAAATTATGTAAATATTATTTATTATTTAAAAGTATGCCTGCTCCAAAAAAAGCAACAAAAAAATCTGACAAAACCACTAAAAAGGTTGTCGAAAAAACCAACCAAGAGATTGCTCATGAAAAGATTAATCAAATGACAGATGAAGTCATTTCTAAAGCAAAAGAATTGAAAGTTAAGTTTGATAAAGTAGATTCAAATACAAAGCAAAAAATTGCTGCCGGACTTACTGCTGCTGCAGGAACTTTAATTGCTCTGGCTAAGTTGAAAAAGCATGTAGAAAAGAAGAAAGCTAACCCAAAAAAATAATTTTTTAGACAATGAAAAAACTCGACCAAATTGGCCGAGTTTTTTACTGCAGAGATGTGAGTAGATTCGCTATTTGAAATATTTTGAAAAACTAACACATTCCATTTGTGATAGAGACTTAGACAAACATCGTCCGCCAGCTTCTCTCCTTCAACCACAAGGACTATTTCCCCAATTTCCTCTTCACCAAGAGCATTTAGGTCAAAATACTAAACCCTCCTCATTCACTTATAAAATTTTACCAGACTCTATGGCAACTTGCTCTTTAGCTGTATAAAATTATTCTGTAGTACATCCTGTCAAAACAAAGAGCAATGAGAGTACAAAGCTAAAATATATTATATTGCTTATATCTTCATACTCCTAAATACGTCTTTTTCTTTCAAATCTAAATTTCTTTTTTTATACTTCTCAAAAGAAGTGCTTCGAACAATGCTCCGAAGGCAACAAGAAGTAAAAATAATTTCATTTGTGAAACTTCTAAATCAACTACAAACAACAAAAACACCAAGCTCAAAAGGCGTCCTAGGGCAATATTGAACCATTCTCTTATTACAATATTCTCAATTCGATGACTCGAAGCATTGGGAATAGAGTCTATCAAATTTTCACTAATAACTCTTTTTGGTATTTTAATAAGAAGATCGACTATTTTTATCAAAGCACCAAACAATATAAAGACCCAGAATTTTGGAACAAGGACTAAAAGTAATAGAAGGAAAAAATAAAATATTCCGCCTATTAGTAACATATTTTTATATTTTTTGTAGTGAACAAACTTTCCAAAAGCAAAAGAAATAAAAACAGCCATAATAGAAAAAAATGACAACCATCCACCAAGTTGAAGTTCACTCTGCATTGCGTCAAAAATAAGTAAAGGCAAAATCAATTTTGTAATAGTTCCACCACGACTGAAGTTTGAAAAGAAATAGCTCCACATCGATTTCATTAAATCACGATTCTTTCTTATCTCCCTCCATGTCGTCATAAAATGAAAAGAACCCTTATCACCCAGCGGGAAGGAAACTTTACCAACAAAAAAGGAAATTAGAAATAAGACTGTTCCCAAAAGGAAAAGTGATGAATAACCAAAATCAAAAAAATTCAAAGCGATAATTGCTCCAGCCAGCAAAGGCATCACAATATCAACTATTGTTTTTGTTCCACTTTCAAGCCCGGTATAGTTTCCTCTATTTTGACTATGAGTCAAATCAAAACGCAAAACCTGATAGGCTATTCTATAAACCCCATTAAAAAATCCAGCGAATCCCCCAATCAGTACGATCCACTGGATTGCATTTTCAGCCAAAAGAAAAATAGTCAGGTAAGTAACTGTAAAACCAAGCAAGGAAAAAGCACGAGCGAAATGGACTCTTCCTCTTTTTACAAAATAAGCGAAAATATGAAAACCAAAAAGCTGAAACAAAACATAGGCAATATTGAACCAAGCAATCAAAACAAGGCTTTCTGTTTGTTTCCAAATAAAAACATTTAAATATATTTCAAAAAATACTCTAGCTGCTATAAAAATATTATGTGAGGCCAAGAGCCTTTTTATATCAATTGATGAAATTGCATTATTATTCATATTGCCATATTATCACAAAATAGATTAAAAATGCTATAATTATTTTATAAGAATTAAAAAACTATTATGAAAAAAACTATTCAAATTTTATCTATTGCGCTATTATTGCTTGTCCTATCAGGAATTATTATTTTCTTCTTTAATCCATTAAATTTGAGAAATAAAATTATAGGATCAATGGTCAATTACTATTTTCAAGTTGACGCCTTAGAAAAAACTGGAGCAATTGGTGGACTTAAAGAAAACACCTCACCCACCATAAACGTCAATCCAGAAACTGGAGAAGTTGTACCACAAGACAAAAATCCCCTACTAAGCACAGAGCAAGAAGAAAGATTAGAAAGCTTTGGAGTAGATGTTGAAGCTCTTCCAAAAGCAATAACTCCAGGAATGACAACTTGTTTCATAGATAAATTAGGTGCGGAAAGGACAAATGAAATAGTTGCCGGAGCTACTCCTGGTCCACTCGAAATTTTAAGAACCAAAGAATGTCTAAGCCAATAAAGCTATGGGAGTAAGATTTTATCCAACAATTACTGCAATTTCAGGAAATGAATATAAAAAACTTGCCGAAGCAAAAAAATTAAAATTAACTGAAGTATGTGTTTTCCTTTCTCCTCTCAAGCCAGAACAAAGAGAAAAATTCTATAAAGAATTAGAAAAAAGCAATATCGAAGAAATACCTTTTGCTCATATTAGGGGAGATTTTACCAAAGATGAAATTTATTACTTGAAAAAAAGATTTAAAACTAAAATTTTTAATTTTCACTCAGTAAACCAAAATCCAATACTTATTGATTTTAAGGAATTAAAAAAAGAAATTTATATCGAAAACACGATGACAGAATTTACTGAAGATGAAATTAACAACTATGCTGGGATATGTATCGATATTTCTCACCTAGAAAATGATTGTCTTATAAATTCACCAAGGCATATCTATTTTAAAAAACTGATTACTCAAATGAATTGCGGTTGTGGCCATGCTAGCGCAATCAAAAATACAAAAGAATATTGCCCAGTTGCAGAAAATGAAAGACATGATAAACACATATTCAGCGACCTAAAGGATTTTGACTACTTAGTAAAATACAAGAAAATTCTACCCCCGATTATTGCCCTTGAAGTTGAGAACAGCTTAGAAGAACAACTAGTGGCAATCGAGTATATAAACAAGCTATTAAAATTATGATTTGTCCAAAATGTAAAAATGAATTTAAAAAGGCTGAACACATTGTCTACAAACACGGCAGTAAAAATTTTCTCAAATCAACTTGCCCAAAGTGTGACTACGTTTTAAGTGACAAAAAAACAATGTTAGGAAAAGTAGAAAGACTTATTGCTCTTTTAGTAATTTCTCCTTTTATTTTCTTTGCATTTCTACTTTTCAGCTTGACTATAAAAAATTCAATATCACTTACTTATTTAAACTTATTAGCTTTAACTATATTCAGTATTTTCCTATTATTCCTAATTGGTGAAATTAGAAAAAAAGTCCAAAATAGACAAACAATTACTCAAAACAAAAAAGAGCTCCAGTAGAGCTCTTTCTTTCTAATCTATAAAGATTATATTCTATCCAAATAATGCATAAGTATAAGTAAGAGCATAAACATTTAACACTACCCCTGTTATTAAAATAAACAGAAAGTCTGCGTTAAAAACATTTCTATGACTCTTTTCCTTGGCTTGTTCTTCGATCTTTGCCCCACATTGAGAACATTGACCTTCTTTGTGTTCATGGTTCATAATTTTTGTTTTTATTTTAATTATACTAGTATTATATCAAATATTAGCTAAAATGTCAATCCAGGGCAATCCTATGGCTAACATTAAATGTAATAATATATTTATCCACAGACCTCTTAGCTTATTTTAGTAAAATTATAAGTTTTAAATAAATAGAGCTTTGCTAATATTAGCAGACAGCAACTTTTTTAGTTATTATATAGTAATTTTTATCATCTTTTAATTTCGTTACCAACACAAAGGCATCCGAACCTTCTTTAATCTTTAAATCTTTGATAAGTTTTTCGGGCAGAATAGGAGTTCCCCTGTTTATCACTGATAAATTTTCAATGCCCTCTTCTCTTAAATCTCTCTTTAATATTTTTAATGAAAATGGCTTATATCTAAGCACTTTGAAAATTCTAAACTTATCTCTGGCCTCATTTATTAGGCTATTTTTAGTCAAAAAAGCAATATTTTTGTTAATTTTTGATAAACCATGCTCTTTTGCTATTTCATCGATTAAATGAGCTTTAATTATTGCTTTGTTGGGCTCATATATATAAGTTTCCGGCTTATCATTGATTGGAGCCTGAATATCTTCGTCACAGTTTATTATTTCCTTTTTATCATTGCCGATAAATATAGTCGCCTTTCTCTTATTTTGTCTAAATTCACCAAACCACAAAAGAGCAACCTTATTTTCGTTATTTTCTGAAACTATTTCAATTTCGGGTTTTTGAGGAAATAAATCAATTTCCTTATAATCGAAAGCTGGAGAAACTTTAATGCAGACATTTTCAGTAATTTTAAATATTTTTGCCAGCATTTCTAACACTTTTGGTTGAGTATTCATAAATGACCTAGTTTTTGTATCACCTTCTCTGGATCGCATTGGATCCAGAAAAAAGGCATCTGCGTCCTCGTCTATATTAAAATGGGCATTCCCAACTCTAAATTCGATATTATCATTAACTCCATAAGCAATAGAATTTAATTTAGCCATTTCAATGCTAGTTTTATCTAGGTCCACTGCAAGTACTTTGCTATTTTTAGCGAGAAAGATTGCATTTCCTCCAATACCACAAGTCAAATCTACAACTTTTTTCATTCCAATAAATCTTTCAGCAATGTGTCTGGCAATCTTTTCACTCGTTGCCATTTCAAGAGTTGGAGAATCAAAAAACATTTCATCTGCTTTTGAAAACTTGGTTCGCGCTTTTTTGCGAAGTTTAAGGAGGGTTATCAAATATGGATAATGAGGAACACCTTTTTTGGCTAAACTAAAAGTAAGCATCTCCAAGTCATCGTCAGAAAGGTCTTTATATTTCTCAATCAATTCTAATCCTTCTGCAGTTGTATAAAATTGTATATCTTCAATTATCATAAATATACACTATCACATCCCCAAAAAAGAAGCTAAGCTCCTTGATTTATTTGACAAACTCTGTTAGATTCTATTATAGCTTATTATTAATTACTTCAAATAAAATGGCACTATCAATCGGAATAGTTGGTCTTCCCAATGTTGGAAAATCAACTTTATTTAATGTCCTAACACAAAAAAAATCAGCCGAGGCTTCTAATTATCCTTTCTGTACTATTGACCCTAATGTAGGAATTGTAAAAGTCCCAGATGAACGTTTGGAAAAAATTGCCAATGTTTCAAAACCCCTAAAAGTTCTTCCAGCTACTATTGAATTTGTTGATATTGCAGGTCTAGTTAAAGGTGCTTCAAAGGGAGAAGGGCTTGGTAATAAATTTTTATCTCACATTAGAGAGTGCGATGCAATTTGTGAAGTTGTACGTGAATTTGAGGATGGCGACATAATTCATGTTCATGGAAAAATTGATCCAGATGGCGATAAAGAGACAATTAATCTCGAGTTAATCTTTGCTGACCTAGCAACAGTTACAAAAAGTCTAGACAAAGTTGCTAAAGATGCTAAGACCGGAAAGAAAGAAGCTGTTGTCTTGCGTGATTTATTGGCAAGAGTTAAAGAGGGTCTTGAGAATGAAAAATCAGTTAGAGAAATAGAAATGAATGATGAAGAAAAGTTATTGATTAAATCTTTTAGTTTATTGACCGCCAAACCGATAATCTATGTTCTAAATACAAAAGACATTACTCAAGATATAAGTGAACTCAAAAATAAATGGGGTGACGATGTTATTGCTCTTGATGCTAAGATGGAAGAGGAAATTGCTAAGATGGAACCCGAAGAACAAAAAGAGTACATCGACGAGCTTGGTCTTGATAGCTCTGGCCTAGATAAACTTATCAAAGCTTCCTATAAGTTGCTTGGACTTTCAACATATTTTACAACAGGGAAAGAAGAATCGAGAGCTTGGACTTACAAAAATGGTTTTAAGGCACCGCAATGCGCTGGGGTCATTCATACTGATTTTGAAAAAGGATTTATTAGGGCAGAAATTATGAAATACGAAGATTTTATTCGTGAAGAAAGTGAAGCAAAGTGTAGAGATAAGGGATTGATTAAAACAGAGGGGAAAGAATACATAATGCAAGATGGCGATATTTGCCATTTCTTGTTTAACTAGCATCAAAAAAATTATTAATTTTGAATTTTGAATTTCGATTCAATTTCTAATTTTAAATTAAATAATTAATCATTCATTCAAAGTTCATAATTCTAAATTAGTAATTCAACACAATGGATATAAAACAAATCAATCAATTTTTAGAAGAAAACAAATTACCAAAATTTCGTCTTAAACAAATCTTAAAAGCAGTATGTACTGATAGTGTTTCTAGTTTTTCAGAAATCTCAACGCTCCCTAAGGATTTAAGAGAAAAAATGGACAAGGAAATCGACATTCTTTCTTTTGAACCAGAAGAAATTCAATCAGACAAAAAAGATGGTTCCCAAAAAGTTCTCCTAAAACTTTCTGATGGTAATTTTATTGAAACTGTTCTAATGCCTGGCGTCAATGAAAACCACTGGACTGCTTGTATTTCATCACAAGTTGGCTGTGCTATGGGTTGTTCATTTTGTGCAACTGGAACAATGGGCTTCAAAAGAAACCTAAACTATGAAGAAATTATCGATCAAGTTTTATTTTGGAAACAATATTTATCTAAAAACAAACCAGAAGATACTCTCGCTAACATTGTTTATATGGGGATGGGCGAACCTTTTATGAATTGGGATGAAGTTTCAAAATCAATTCATAAGCTACTCGACGAAAGTCTTTTCAATTTTTCTGCTAGACATATTTCAGTTTCAACTTCTGGCATCGCCGATAAAATAAAAAGATTTGCAAAAGAATTCCCACAACTAAATCTAGCTGTCTCCTTAATATTCCCAAACAATGAAATTCGCTCAGAACACATGCCAGTTAACAAAAAGTTTGATTTGCGAGAATTAGCTCAAGCCATTAATTATTATTTAATGATAACGAATAGAAAAATATTTCTTGAGTATGTTTTGTTTGAAGGTGTAAACGATGAAGAATCACACGCTCAAGAACTTGCTGCTTTTATAAAACACATTGAGAAAAAGCAATTAGTTCATATAAATTTGATTCGATACAATACTACTGACGCTAAATTCAAATCATCAACTAGAGAAAAAACTATTGCTTTTCAAAAATACTTATCTAAATATAAAATTTTCTCAACTGTTAGAAAAAGTATCGGAGGAGAAATAAACGCAGCCTGTGGGCAGTTGGCTGGGAAGATTGTTGACAACCCTAAGAATAAAAGTTAGATTGCAATATTGATTTAAATAATTTTTATGAAAAAATTAGCTACAATTTATATTCTATTGCCAGTATTAATAATAATGCTCTTTTCTGGATGTTTGAAAAAGGAACTGGTTGATATCCCAGAACCAATATCCCCAATAATTGATGAGGTTGTAATTTCAACAAGCACTGAAGAAAATATTCCAGTGTGGCCAGAACAGATTTACACCGAAGAAGACTATATTGGTTGGAAAACATATGTTAATGAAAAGTTAGGTTATAGTATTAAATATCCTGCAGATTGGACAATCAATGCTTGTGATGAGGGGTGTACTTCGAAAGAGGTGATTATTAATCCCCCTGATGCAGAGATGTTTATTAGCTATATAGGTATTGGACTAGCCGGGAGAAGTATAGAAGAAATAAAAAATAGTTATCAGAATCCAAATTATTGGGAGGGGAAAATTTATAAAGACAAGAAAATAATATTTGCCAACAGAGGATCTTTATTATTATATGATGGACCTCATAAAAATAATTCTGGGATAGCCATAAAAAATAATTCTATAGTATACAATATTAATATAGGGAAAGATAATAATAAAAAAGTCTTACAGGCATTGGCTAGCTTTAAATTTATTGATTAAAATAATTTTTATGAAAAAATTAGCTATAATTTATATTCTATTGCCAGTTTTATTAATAATGCTCTTTCCTGGGTGCCTAAAAAAAGAAGTTATTGATGTCCCAGAACCAATATCCCCAATAATTGATGAGGTTGTAATTTCAACAAGCACTGAAGAAAATATGCCTGTTTGGCCAGAACAGATTTACACCGAAGAAGACTATGCTGGTTGGAAAACATATGTTAATGAAAAGCTAGGTTACAAAATACAATATCCTGCAGATTGGACAATTAATTCTTGTGATGAGGGGTGCACTTCGAAAGAAGTAATTATTAATCCTCCTGATGCGGAAATGTTTACAAGTTATATTAGTATTAGTTTGGAAAGTAGAAATATAGAAGGAATTAGAAGCGTTTATTTAAATCCTGATTATTACGATGGGAGACCAGATACAGAATCTGAAATTATTTTTTCTGGTTTAAAAAGCTTTAATTATATAAATGGAATTGTTAAAAATGCCAGAAGTATCTTTATTGAAAATTATACGAATAACAAAATGTTTCTGGTGTCTGCAGAGAAAGACAATAATCCAAAAGTATTACAGATACTAGCTAGTTTTGAGTTTATTAATTAAATTAATTATATTTAGTAGCACATTGACAATCTACCGGTATTTAATGCCGCCAACCAAAGGAGTTAGTCATGAAGAAAGTACTTGCTTTGATTTTAGTTTTATTGTTAACATGGACAATTCAATCATTTCCAGCAGAACTTATGTTACCATTTTCTGGTGGCCAAACATGGAGTTGTGATCAAGGAAATTACAATGATCCTGGAAACCAGATGGGCTGGTTTTGTTACTCAGACGAAGATGGAGATGGAGATATTGATGGTACCTATAATAGCAATATGCTATGTACCACAGACTCTCCTGATAGAAAATGGCAATGGTCAAACCCGACCCACAGAGATGGAACGAAATTAAACTATGCCTGGGATTTTAATATGGGGTCTACTTCGGACCTTGGGTTGCCAGTCCAGTCGCCTGCAGATGGAACAATTGTGTATGCTAAAAACAGTAATACTGGCTGGGGTAACACGATAATTATTGATTACGGTGATGGAACTTTTGGTAAGCTTGCTCATCTTCAATTGATCAATGTCTCAGAAGGTCAAAATGTGTCCCAAGGGCAACAAGTGGGTACCTGCGGAGGGACTCCATACTGGTCACCACATATTCACTATCAAACTCAAAGATCCAAAGAAATTACTGAACAAGCAATCAAGTCAACATTCATTGATGCTGAGGAGGCTGATTTCATTCCAAAAGAAGGAGGTAAATACACATCCCTAAACACACACAACCCTTATAACAATTTCAAAGTTGGAATGTTTTATGACGGGTGGAAAATTGAACCCTGGGGGACATCTTTTGGAGGTATTTTTGTTCCATATTCAAGACCATTTGTAATCACTTATTTTCACGAGGGTGGATTAAATTTACTAGGACACCCAGCCAATGAAGTGCGTAAGGGAACAGTTTATGAATTTCCAGGATATCACGCTGAAATGGGAATTGATCTTCCATATATTCAAGACATTCAAAATACCAGTGGTGGATCTCCTTGGTTAACACTTGTCTTAAACCCCTATAAACTAAATCTCCGCATGGGCTATCTTGGGATTGTATTTCCCATCAATGGGAGAATCAGGGATTACTGGAAGGCTTATTATTCACAATTAGGCTATCCTGTCTGCAATGAATATTCAGAAATTGTTAATGGCAAAGAATACGCTGTTCAATGGTTTGAGCGCGGTATTAATAATTTTCTAAAAGTAACCTACAATATTAATGAAGGAACCTTCAATGACCCTGAAACAGATTACTTGAGTTATGGTGACCATCTCAACCAATCTGTTTGGGACAATCTTGGTTGTCCATTAGGAGTTTGCGGAGTGGGTGGAGACGGAGAAGACCCAAACCCTGAACCATATCCACCTACGCCAACCGCCTATACTTTTGGACAAGCAAAAATTTGTACAAATATTGATGAGAATTGGAATTGTGTTGATGAAAAATATATTTTCTATAATATTGATAATGGAGTTTTTTCATGGGTAGAAATACTAAATCTATATGAGGCTATTGATTTGAAATGGGTCTGGTATAGTCCAAGTAACAATATTATCAGCCAAATAGAGGAAAGAACTGACCAGCCATATGAAGGGGAATATATCGGATGGTGGCGCCATAACTCATGGGTAGATTTATCTGACTCATCTGAGCGTGGGACATATATGATAAAATTCTACATCAACAATATCTTAACAAGCACATCGTTCTTTGAATTAAAAGAAATAGGAGAACTACTACTCCCTCCTGCGGGACTTATAATAAATTGAATATATGGCTAGTCATTGAATTGACTAGCCTTTTTTTATTCACAAAATTAGTCTTGGATTATTTTTAATATTTTGATATAATTAAAATAACGTAACAGTTCTTTTAATTGGAAGCCTCTTCGGTAATTCTAGATGAAAGGGTTCACCATGAACGACACTCCACCACACAACTAAGTCTGTTCTCTTTTCTCTAAATTAAAATTAGTTTATCGAGCAAAAGCTCTGAGAGGAGGTGCCTTGTCTTCGAGGGGACTAATCTACCCCTCACAGCTCTTAAAATGATAATACATTGTTAAGCTCTTCTAAAAAAGCCTCGTTAACATAACGAGGCTTTTTTTATATAAATATTTATTTCCCCTTATGCTGCCTGCCCGTCCTCTGGCTTGGCGCTTTCCGAAGCATCCTCTGGAGTTTGAATTTATTGGTTATCAAACTCATCAAAAATTTCAGCATCAATTATTTCTTCCAGAACATCTTCAATGGTTACAATGCCCACAAATTCATCAAGTTCTTTAACGATGAATAAATGATTTCTTGATTTTCTAAAGTCATTTAATAGATGGTCTAGATTTTTTTCTTTTTCAACTACGACGACTCTACTTCTAGCAACTTCTTCTGCGAGCTTGTTGTGAGTATCTTCCGAAATTAAGTCCTTGGCATAAAGAATTCCTAGAATTGTGGCTGAAGATCCATTGTGAATTGGAATCCTTGAAAACCCTTTTTTTATAATTAAGTCCAGGGTTTCATTGTCTAGGATTTGTTTTGAAGAAAGCATAAAAACGTTTTCAGCTTTTGTCATAACATCAGAAACTTTCATCCCTGAAAAAGCGAGAGCTCCTTTTACAATGCGCTCTTCATCTTCATCGATATCAGAAACAGGAGAATCCTCATGTTCTTCAATCATTTTCATTAATTCTTTTTTTGAATATACCGTTGGTAATTCCTCTCCAAGTATTTTGTCTAGTGCCATGGCTATGGGTTTGGTAAAAATATAGAAAATTGCTCTAAAAAGAATAATTAACCAAACAAACTTCGCCCCAAAAGACAGGGCATTTCTAGAGAATGATGCTTGAGGGATTATTTCTCCAAAAATAACGATGAGTCCAGTTGCAATAAGAACTGCAACAATGCCTGAGGTAATCGAACCTAGAAAAATAGAGAGAACAGAATTTACTGCTACATTACTAATAAGCAATGTTGAGAGAAGAAGATTACCATCTTTTCTCACTAACAAAATCTTCTTTGCTTGCTTGTCACCAAGGTCAGCCTTCCTTTCGAGGTCGTTTTTGTTTAAACTAAAAAAACCCAGAGTTAGCCCGGAGAACAACGCTGAGAAAAGTAGAAGTATCGCTATTATTAAATAATCCATAAATTTTTAATGCATTCTTATATTTTGATTTATATATTTATTATACCTTTTTATTGTATTAGTGCAAAATAAAGCGCCCAGTTGTTGAGCGCCTTAAAAAAATTTTATTGGGCTACTAGTGCCAGCAAGAAGGGGCCCAATGTTTTACCTTCAAAGACCATTACTTTTGCTGTCTCTTTGGCGCAATCACTGCAAAGACCAAATGTTAGCATACTGCTTTTCCCTAATACTTCTTCCTCCTCTACGGAAAGATATCTTCCTGAATAACATTTTTTCTTAGAACATTCTGAGCAAGTACGCTTTTCTGTGTTGCTCTTGCAGCCAAGAACTTTTCTACAAGAACAGACTATCAATAAATCTAAAGGTTGATTTTTCATATCTATTCTCCTTTCAGAAAAAAAGCTAGTATTTAATGAACTTAATATAATTTAATGATACCACAAAACTATGATTTTGTAAAGGATTTTAGAAAAATTTTATTTTTACTTATTTAAAGCCTTGTGATTGTCTAAAACTATGGACAATAATTTTCTATTTAAGGTAAGGTGTCAACACATTTTGTGATTGAGTAGCTATACTCTCTTGGCTGGTATTAATGTTAAAAAATGATTGAAATGGTTTGAAGAAATCATCTAGAATCAAACAGGGGAAATTACATATTTTGTCAGCATTGGTTATTCCAAGTTTTTCTAGTTTTTGTTTCGGTGATAATCCATTCATTCCAATTCCGCTGTGACTGCGATTATTGAAATAGATTATCCAGAATTGAGCTTCTAGTTGAAATTCTGTGATTGTATTAATGTAATCTCCTCTAGGGCAATAGAATTCTTCATCGTCTGTTCTGTGGCTTCGCTCTACCAGATTTTGCTTCCACTTAGCTCCTTCCGTATCATAAACATAGGTATTGTAAATAGAAAAGTGCTCGTTCCACTCTTCCTGTTTTCTCTTCGAACCAGAGTAGAACTCACCACCCATATCCATTTGTACATTAATTTTTGTTGTTATGTTGTGAGATCGCAACCAACACAC